>NZ_WXWS01000645.1:0-8908 GCF_009904715.1 Vibrio sp. V42_P2S4T144
AGCTTGTTATGATGTCATTTTTTGAATTTTTAGTAGTGATTTATCATCGAATTGAGCGAGTAGATTGCAAAGGTGTTGAATTATTGTACTGAGAATGGCGCGTGCTGCAGAGTATCGTGGTGAATTTCATGTCGCAGTAAATAAACGCATTTAGTCAAACTGTGACGACGGCACTGTGCGTCAGTTGACTTGAATCAATAGAGGATGGGGTTACCTCCTATGAGGTATAGGGAAACGACACGTTTAGGGCTATTTATGCTTAACTTGATAAGGGAGTTTTGTTGAGGAAATAGCATGAAATCCTCTCAGTCTAAAATATCGCAAAGTCGGCGCCGATTTTTGCGTGATACAGCTCGAACTGCGGCTGGTGTTGGCGCAGCTGCGTGTGTATTGGGCTTACAATCGCTACAAAGCCAAGCTCGAGAAACCAAAGGTGTGCCTATTCGTCCGCCTGGTGCACTGCCGGAAGGCGATTTCGAATCAGCTTGTATTCGATGTGGCTTGTGTGTTCAGGCATGTCCTTACGATACCTTGAAACTTGCGACATTACTTTCACCCGTCGCGACTGGCTCACCTTACTTTACTGCACGCGATATTCCCTGCGAAATGTGCGAAGACATTCCTTGTGTTGTCGCTTGTCCGAGTGGGGCGCTGGATCCGAAACTAACCGATATTGATGATGCTCGAATGGGTACAGCGGTTCTTATTGACCATGAAACTTGCCTTAACTGGCAAGGGTTACGATGCGACGTTTGTTATCGCGTTTGTCCGCTGATTGATGAAGCCATCACATTAGAGATGGTTCACAACGACCGAACCGGTTATCACGCCAAACTTATCCCAACAGTGAATTCCGAAGTGTGTACCGGATGCGGTAAGTGTGAACAAGCGTGCGTGTTGGATGTCGCTGCTATTAAAGTCGTCCCGACGGATTTGGCGAAAGGCAAAGTGGGCAGCCACTACAATTTTGGTTGGAAAGAGATCGACAAACCACTCGAAAATATCCTCCCTAGTGAGACGCCTGTACCGGAAGGTGCGCTTGAATCGCTAAAAGGAGGTAAGTAATGGCAAAGAATTTAGCTCAAAATGCTGGCAAAGAAGCGCTTGAAAAGCTTGGTTGGTGGCGCGCGCATCGGTTTTTGATTTTACGTCGGCTATGTCAGTTCACCATCATTGCGCTGTTTATGGCTGGGCCGACGCTGGGAATTCTAACTGGTAATCTGTCATCAAGTATGTTGCTCGATACCGTGCCGTTAAGTGACCCGTTAATTGTGCTTCAAGCTTTGGCGACAGGGCATGTTCCGGAGTTTAATGCGTTGTTAGGCGTAGTGATTGTCGTTGCGTTTTACGCGATTTTGGCGCCGCGCGCATTTTGTGCTTGGGTGTGCCCGTTGAACATCGTGACAGACTTGGCGGCGTGGTTGCGTCGAAAGTTCAACATTAAAGCGAGCTATCGTTGGTCTCCCATGATTCGTTATTGGCTGATCCCTGTTTTGATGTTGGGCAGTGCGCTATCTGGCGCAATTCTTTGGACATGGTTAGATCCAGTTGCGGCACTGCATCGCGGGTTGGTGTTTGGTATGGGCGCAGGTTGGGTGCTAATCGCCCTAGTGTTTGTGTTGGATTTACTCTTGGTTGAGCATGGGTGGTGTGGGCACTTATGTCCACTGGGGGCTACCTATGGCGTGATAGGCCGAAAAAGCCTGTTGCGCGTTACTGCTGTTCGGCGCGAAGATTGCACCAAATGCATGGATTGCTTTTACATTTGCCCAGAACCAGAAGTGCTTCGGCAGCCTTTGAAAGAGGGAGATCGTCGAGTTATGGATCAAAACTGCATTAGCTGTGGCCGTTGTTTGGATGTGTGTCCAGAACATGTGTTTGAATTTAAAAATCGCCTATCAGTAAAAGTCATTGATTAAGCCACTGAGCACATTTACTCATGCTTTAGTTCTCTTGATACTTGAACATCGCGCTTAGCCAAGGAATTGAGTGCGATGTTTATCTTCATAACAATATTCCTCAGCCATATCAGCTTGCTCTGGGTTGAAAATAATAATGATATTGCGAATTTGTTACGTTTAAAGCTATGATGATGCCTTCATATTTAAAGGAAACATCATGACTACCTCATCGCACGGCTGGAGAACGCCGCAAAATTTCCTCCTGTTAATTTCCATTATCGTGCCCATTGCTTTTTCTACCTGGATGGCGTTGTTGAACAACTTTGTTATAGAGAAAGCAAACTTTGATGGTGCCGACATAGGCCTATTGCAAAGTGTGCGCGAAATTCCGGGTTTTTTGGCCTTTACCGCCGTGTTTGTATTGCTGTTTATCCGAGAGCAACGCTTTATGCTCGTATCTTTGGCGATGCTTACGCTTGGTACGGCATTAACAGGTTATTTTCCCACTTTGTACGGTCTACTTTTTACAACCTTGTTAATGTCCACCGGCTTCCATTACTTTGAAACACTCAAGCAGTCTTTGTCTTTACAATGGCTATCTAAAGAAGAAGCGCCAGAAATGCTGGGTAAGTTTATTTCTGTTGGAGCTTTGGCTTCTCTGTTTACCTACGGCGCCATTTGGGTTTCGCTCGAACAGCTCAAACTTGATTTTAAAACGGTCTATTTAATGGCTGGTGGTTTAGGTTTTGTGCTCATTTTGGTGATGGCATTTGCCTTCCCACAATTTAAGACAAAAGTGCCTCAGAACAAGAAGCTCATCCTGCGTAAACGTTACTGGTTATACTATGCGCTTACGTTTATGAGTGGAGCACGCCGTCAAATTTTTACGGTGTTCGCTGGTTTCTTGATGGTAGAAAAGTTTGGTTACTCCGCCGCAGATATTACGTTGCTGTTCCTGATTAACTATGTCTTTAACTTCTTGTTTGCGAAGCGAATAGGCCGTTTTATCGGCGTTGTAGGTGAGCGCAAAGCGTTGATGTTTGAATACGTCGGTTTGATCTTCGTGTTTGTCGGGTACGGTTTGGTGCAAACGGCTGAGTGGGCGGCAGCATTGTATGTTGTCGATCATCTATTTTTCGCGTTAGCGCTTGCGATTAAAACCTACTTCCAGAAAATTGCCGACCCAGCAGATATGACGTCGACCGCGGGCGTTGCGTTTACGATTAACCATATTGCGGCGGTTGTAATACCTGTTACGTTTGGTGTGATTTGGCTGGTTTCACCTGCTAGCGTATTTTACATCGGCGCTGGTATGGCAGCAGTGAGCTTGCTGTTGTCACTCAATATTCCAGCGAAGCCGGAAGAAGGCAACGAAACTCGCTTGTTGAAGTGGAGTTAAGTTGGTACTCACTATCTAATCATTAAAGCGAATACCTGTAATTAGACTCGCTAAAAAGGGTGCTTATGCGCCCTTTTCTTTTTATTGCAAATAGATAATCCCTCCAATGGTTGTCAATGCATGCCACGTCCGTTAGGGTTTAGAACTAAGTATTTCGAAATAACTTGGGCGTAACTGACGCGAAACAATAAGAGGGGAGCTATACAGTGCAGATACATGGCAGAGAGTTGGATTTAGATCTAGGAAGCCGTCACATCGTTATTCAGCGCCGCTATGAGGCGTTAGGTGCTGCAAACGACCTACTCATTGCTATTTGGTTTTTAATTGGTAGCTTTTTCTTTTTGAATGATTCGTTGATTGAAAGTGGTACTTGGCTTTTCATTGTAGGCAGTGCGCAGTTGATCATTAAGCCCCTGATAAAACTGATGAGTTTAGTTCATGTTGGTCGTTTGAATAAGCAACTTTCTGGCACATCAGCGAGCCGCTGAAATTACCGCTTCTTTTGAATACTTGCAAGCAAGAAGCCAACAGGCGAGTTATCGAGGGGAAAGACGGAAGATAACGTGGTCACAACACTAACCACGTTATGTTCAGTTTGAAGCTTCAGAATTTAAAACGGATACCAGAACAGTTGTGTGTCCATCACACGCTTGCTGATCGCAGCAATCACTATCACCGCAATCCCAGCCATGCAGATCATATCGGCTTTGGTCAGTGGTTTTAAGCTGTACCAAGTGCGAGAGGAGTGGCGGCCAAAACCACGTAGCGTCATCGCGTTTGAGATTTGATCGGCTCTGTCTAAACTAGAGAAAATCAGAGGTCCAAGAATCTTCGCGACGTTCTTCATACGATTGAACAACGGAGCCTTCTTGCTCAGTTCTACTCCGCGTGCTTGTTGCGCGTGCATGATGTTAACAAAGTCCTTTTTCACTTCCGGCAAGTAGCGCAGCGTTAAGCTTACGGCATAGGCGATTTTGTAAGGTACACCCAAGCGGTTCAAGCTGGCTGAAAACTCCGTCGGGTGAGTGGTAAATACAAACACCAACGCGATTGGAAACATGCTGAAGTATTTCAACGTCACTGTTACTAGGTAAAACAACGTCTCTTGAGTGAGCGAGTAATTACCGGGTAACGAGAGTAAAACCGTTGATGAGCCCATGAATTCAGTACCTTGTTGCGGTGCTAACGCGAACATAAACAGGGCATTGATCAGTAATACCGTGCCTGTACCGAATAACAGCGGTTTGTAGACATGAAAGGGCACTTTGGTCATTTTCAGTAAGCCTAAACCAAGCACGATCAACAGTGCGATGATTCGCAAGTCAAATGTGGTCAACACCACCGTTACCCAAGCAATGAAAAGCAAGAACTTAGTAATGCCATTCAACTTATGAAGTGGTGATTGGGTATCGATGTAGTTGATACCAAACTTCATCTTATTGTCTTTCATGCCACCGCTTTCTCTAGTTGGTTTACGTCGTCGCTTTTTTGTTGGCGGTGCGCTTTTTCTACATTGATAAAGTGCTGCATAAAGCCATTGGTGTCTTCGATGCCAACTTTCGTAGCCAACTCAAACAGACTTGTTGTGGTGAGGTTTGCTTGGTCTAGTAGCTCTGGACTGCTGAATACCTGCGTCATTGGTGCATCCGCGACTAATTTACTGTCTGCAATCACGATAGAGCGCGTGGTGTATTCCAGCACTAAATGCATGTCATGAGAGATGATCATCACGGTTACGCCCAACTCGCGATTGAGCTTTTCGATGAAACTCAGCATAGACGTGTAGTTTCGATAGTCCTGACCTGCCGTCGGTTCATCAAGGATCAGAAGCTCTGGTTCCAATACCAAAATTGACGCAATGGTTACGCGCTTTTTCTGGCCGTAGCTCAATGCTTCGATTGGCCAGTGGCGGTATTTGCTCAAACCGCACAGCTCAAGGACTTCAAGTACTTTAGCTTCGATTTGTTTCTCTTCAACGCCACGATTACGGAGGCCGAAGGCCACTTCGTCGAAAATCATGTGATGGGAAATCATGTGATTCGGGTTTTGCATCACCACGCCCACTTTCTGGCTGCGCTCGAAGATGGTCAGTTCGTTAAGATCTTGACCATTCATACTCATTGAGCCGCTATCCGCTTCAATAACGCCCATAATCAGTTTGGTGATGGTCGATTTACCCGAGCCATTTTTGCCAAGTACAGAGACAAACTCGCCACGCTTGATGTCAAAACTCACGTCTTCTAACGCGTTTTTCTCACCGTCGTAAGAATAGGTGAGGCCACGGACTTCAAGCAAAGTCTCGGCTGGCGTTTTGGGCGGTTGTGCTGTTGAACCATCAAACCATGCTTGTACTGCCGGTTTATATTGCTCCAACGGTAAGGTAGTTAAGCTAGAAGGTTTTGCATCGCCCTCAATCGCGCAGCCTGCTTCTTTCAGTGCTGAAATATAAAGCGGTTCGCGGATGCCGTAATCTTCTAGCAAAGGCGACGCTAAAATTTCATCTGGCGTTGTATCGGCAATGATTTTGCCGCTTTCCATCAAGATAATACGGTCAACTGAGCAATGCAGAACGTCTTCAAGACGATGCTCAATGATTACGATGGTTTTGCCCGTTTCGCGGTGTAGATCATCGATGATCTCGATGGTTTTTTTACCCGTTTTAGGGTCAAGCGCAGCTAGTGGTTCATCAAACAAAAGGATATCGACATCATCGACGAGAATGCCCGCCAAAGAAACACGCTGTTTCTGCCCGCCAGATAAATCGTGGGGTGAGCGTTCTAGCATCTGTTCCAAGTCGACCATTTTGGCCGTGGCTTTGACCAATGGGTACATGTCGATATTTGAAGTTAGCTGGTTCTCCAGCGCAAATGCAATGTCTTCGCCAATGCTCAAACCGACAAATTGGCTGTCCGTATCTTGCAGTACGGTGCCAACTTGCTCAGTGTATTGGTGCATGTCGAAAGGGGCGGTGTCTTGACCATTGATGGTCAATGTTCCACTGGTTTCCCCTTTGATTGCGTGTGGGATCAGTCCGTTAAGACATTGCCCAAGGGTAGATTTACCACTACCACTTGGACCGATAATGACGATTTTCTCTCCTTTCTCTATCCTTAGATTGATATTTTTTAGCGTCGGTTTGTCCAGCGACTCATATCTAAAAGAGAAGTTAGAAAATTCGATTGTCATTCGACATTAAGCCTCTGTTAAGTTACGGCTTTGCTTGTTACGTTTAGCGACAGACTTAAGAATGAAGAAGCCAACAATAGCAATAAGAATGGTGTTACCGATCGCGATAATAGAAAGCTGGGTAAACACTTTAGTGAACGGTTCTGCGTATAAAATCGTGTCGAGGAATGCAGAGCAACCGTAACCAAATACGTTGCCTAATAGCGCAAGTACTACGAATAACGCGAAGTCTTTCATATTGAAATCACCTTTCTCCAAACGGTAGCGCGTTAGAGAAGGGAATAGACCGATAATCAAACCAACAATACCTGAACCAAGTACCCAAGTGAGCCATACGCCCCAACCTGCAAATAGGTCAGTAACCCAGTGACCAATAAAACCAACCAAGAAGCCAACAAGTGGTCCAAATAGTACTGAGAACAATGCTAATACTGCTATTGCTGGTTTTAGCGTTGTGTTTGCAAACACAGGGATGCCAAACATAGGTAAGCCGCCGATACCGTAAAGAGCAGCACCGATTGCAATAACCACAACAGTTTTAGCGGAAAGATTCATAGATAACCTCAGTTCAATAGTCGATTTTAAAGAACGTTCATTTATATTGTTGGAAAGCGTTAGTTATTTGATTGTGTAACATATATTCAAAACAACCAAGCTGCTTATTGTTTGCTCTATTTTTCTTCAGGAAATGTGTGATTTGATTCACGCATCCCTTTGACTGGCTTTGGTTTTAGCAAGCATTAAAAATAAGGCGCGCATTATACAGAATATTAATAAAAGTGGGAATGCTATCTATCTGGATGGCTAGAATGAATCAGGGGCTGATCGTCAGCCCCTGATTACACGGTTTGATGTTATTTTTACCGATAAATGAATGCGCTATATGTTCATTAATGGTCGAGGTATAAATAGTTCTGCCAGCTCTTCATACGAATAAGCACTTTGCGCATCACTGATACGTGAGTAAAGCTGTCTGAATAAACTGCAACTTCAACTGCAGTACCCATTGGCAGGTGGTATCCACTCAAGTCGTCGGTAATTTTCAGCTTCGCAAAAACACGTCCGCTCGTGCGCAAGGCATCAGTCCCAAGCAGAGCGCCTCGCGCTTGAATTTGGCTTTCACCAATGGCTGGAATCACGTCAATGACTTCGCCACGGAACACTTTGCCCGGAATTGCGCGGAACATAAATTCTGCTTCAAAGCCTGGCTTCAAGCGTTGTAATGAGTTCTGTCTGAATGCCGCGGTGTACGTAATGTCTTCGGTATGTACGAAGGTCATTGCCGGGGCAAGTGGCAACGGCACAGCCATCACTCCAGGACGTAAAGCCAATTGCGTAACGTAACCATCGGTTGGCGCACGAACGACGGTTTGCTCTAGGTTAAACTCTGCTTTACGCAGCTCGGCAAGAAGTTGCGCGACTTGGGTATTTTCGCCTCCGATTTCAGAGTCCAGAGCGATTTGCGCTTGTTCTTGTTGCAAAATCGCAACGTCTAACATGGCTTCTGCCGCTTTATACGCTTGGCGTCGAGTATCCAAATCTTGTTCAGTAAACGCGCCACGATCAAAGCCCCTTTGATATCGGCTAAATTCCCTTTGTGCTTTATCTCTGTCCGCTTGCGCTTTCAATACAGCAGCTTCTGCCTCTCTTAGATCAGACTCTAAGCCCAAGGCACCTTGGCTTGCTTCTTTGACTTTCGCTTCCAGGCGAGCAACTTCTGCTTCAAAAGGCACAGGATCGATTTTGAAAAGAATATCGCCCGTTTTGAGCGGTTGGTTGGCCTGGACTGGCACTTCCACCACGCGGCCACGCACGCCAGAGACGATAGGCGTAGTCGGGAACACTTGGTTACCCAATTGAGTAAATGGGTGGTTGTAGTTCATAAGCAGCACGAGTGTGCCCACTAACACTACGCCGCCAAGTACGGCGGTTGGAACGGTCCATTTGTTTAGAGGAATATTGAAAATTTTAAAAATGGCAATACAAAGAGCTGCGTAAGTCAGAATCAGCAATAAGTCCATTATTCGTCCTCTTTACTTTGTTCAGGCAAAGGCTTTTGCTGAATCTTTTGTTGTTTCAACATCGATACTTCGTTTTTGAGTTCGTTGACTTCATCGATGAGTTCTTCAAGGCGGTGATGAATGTCGTGTGTTTCTTGTTCTAGTTGTTTAAAACCCCAGCCGCGTTCCTTGCGCCATAATGTTGCCCAGATCCATAAAAATGGCCACAGCGCATGCAAAGTGAAAAGGCTGACCCAGCCAGCGTAGTGAATTGCGTCTTGGTGCGGGTGCTCTCTCTCTTTGGCGATTTCATATGGAATATCATGGATGACAATGATTCCGTAAAAGATCACTAAAGCAACGAAGATGAGTAACCCAAGTGCAAAATAGTCTAGAAACATCTTACCTACCTGTGCGTATTG
>NZ_WXWS01000118.1:0-8852 GCF_009904715.1 Vibrio sp. V42_P2S4T144
GTGTTAGAAATGGCTATGACCAAGCATGATGAGAGCTGGTGGAAAACCGCAACCATCTATCAAATTTACCCAAAAAGCTTTTGTGACAGTGGCAGTAAAGGCACGGGCGACATCAAAGGGATCATTTCTAAGCTGGATTATCTTAAGCATCTTGGTGTGGATGCGATTTGGCTGACGCCGGTTTACCAATCGCCAATGATCGACAACGGTTATGACATCTCCGATTACTACTCGATCAATCCACAGTTCGGCACTATGGAAGATTTCGATACTTTGCTAGCAGAAGCGCATCAGTTGGGCATTCGTATCATCATGGACATTGTAGTGAACCACACGTCGACAGAACACAAGTGGTTCCAATCCGCACTGGGTGATAAAAACAGCCCATACCGTGATTACTACATCTGGAAAGATCCGGTAGATGGTGCTGAACCAAACAACTGGCAATCAAAGTTTGGTGGCAACGCTTGGGCGCTGGATGAAAAAACAGGCCAGTACTATTTGCACCTTTTTGCTAAAGAGCAAGCGGACTTAAACTGGGAAAACCCAGTAGTGCGTGAAGAAGTGAAAGAAGTCATCAGCTTCTGGGCAGAAAAAGGAGTGGATGGTTTCCGTCTCGACGTTATCAACCTGATTTCCAAGCAGCAAGATTTTCCAAGTGACGATATTGGTGATGGTCGTCGTTTCTACACGGATGGTCCACGTGTGCACGAATACCTTCAAGAGATTAGCGAATCTGTGTTTCAAAAATACGGCAGCGTGACGGTGGGTGAAATGTCTTCCACCACGCTAGAGCACTGCCAGCAATATTCTTCGCTAGACGGCAAAGAGCTATCCATGGTGTTCAACTTCCATCATCTGAAAGTCGATTATCCAAATGGTGAAAAATGGACCAAAGCGCCGTTTGATTTCATTCAGTTAAAACAGATCTTCAATCATTGGCAAACCGGCTTAAATGGCAAAGGGTGGGGGGCGTTGTTCTGGTGTAACCACGACCAGCCACGCGTTGTCAGCCGATTAGGTAACGAAGAGCAATACCGTGTTGAATCTGCCAAGATGCTTGCGGCATCAGTGCACATGATGCAAGGCACACCTTATGTTTACCAGGGGGAAGAGATCGGCATGACCAACCCGGGTTATACCGAAATCAGCCAATATCGTGATGTTGAAAGTACTAACATGTACGACATCATGGTCAACCGTGATGGTGTATCTCATGACGATATGATGGCGATCTTGGCACAGAAGTCGCGTGATAACTCACGTACACCAATGCAATGGAACAGTGCAAAACACGCGGGCTTTACTGAGGGCACGCCTTGGCTTGAAGTGGCGAAGAATTACACTGAAATCAATGCTGAAGCTGCGGTTGCCGATTTAAACTCGGTGTTCTACTTTTACAAGCGTCTGATTGAACTGCGTAAACAGGTTCCAGTGATCACCGATGGTCGTTACGAGGACCTGCTGCCAGAGCACAAACGTATTTTCGCTTACGCTCGTCAGAACGATAAGCAAACGCTGCTGTGTATCAATAACTACTATGCTGAAGAGGTGGAATGCGTTCTGCCAGAACGTTTTGATATGAGTAAAGCGAAAAACTTGCTATCTAACTATCAAAACTCAGCGAGCGCAGTCGCGTCAAACCATCAAGTGTTACGACCTTACGAAACTCGTATTTTATTGATAGAAGAATAAACTCGGGTGTCATCACCCCTAAGATTGATGTTCGAGATGAAGGCTTTGGTGTGCTCCCCAAAGCCTTCTTTTATTGAGATATCTCTAAAAAATGCGAGCTTATTTTGTTTCAATCGCTGTTAGCTGCACTTTCTCTTCGTTGATTTGTACTTGTTGTACTTTCAGCAGTTCAATTTGTTCAATCAGACCTAAGCTCGGATTAAACCAACGTTCTGCCGAAGTGGCGAACTCCATTGAGTCCATATCATCACAGTTTAGGTTGTAGATGTTCTCTTCCATCAGGTATGCCGCTTCAATTTTCTTGCCTGAGATCGAGAACGCTTTACGCACACCAGTCTCTCGGATTTGCTGTTGCCAAACCACTTGGCAAGATGCTGTCATAGGAAGGTTTTGTACCCACTCATGATCTTCAAAACGGTCTAGAAGGTTGTGAACTGCGTAGCCTGTAAGAGTGGTTTGCAGAGACATAGTTTCTTCACCGATGTCAATATTCGGGCTTTTCTCTTTTACGTCGTCACCGTTTAGGCGGAAAATCGGACTGCTGTGCATAAGCATGGCAATAAACTGATGACCAATGAAATAAGCGTCAGTGATTTCATGGAGTGCACCATCTGATCCTACAAAGTAAAGCGTATTGCTCTCTTCGTCGTCGTTGTACTGCTCGTCTGAATAGTAGAACTGTTCGGCGCCGTAGTTCACCAAGTCATTAACCAACTGGACCATTGCCTCGCTGTTTGGGATTTGTGCCAATGCTGCCAATATTTGCTCGCGATCCATCGCTTGGAAGCTCAGTTTCATGTCGCCTTCTGGTTGGCCATCCAAGCTAAATGCGTAGTTTAGCTGTGTGCTTGGCGTGGGAGCGAAGATTGAGTTGTGAATCGAGACGTCGAAACTTTCTTGAGGCACTTTGTTTGGATTCGCACTGCCAGAAGACGAACCTCCGCCACAGCCGTAAAGAGCCAGAGTTGCTGCTGCGATAAGCGTCATTTTGTTTAGCATGGTTTACATTCCTGATTGATAAGGCCGCTTCATGTTGGGCCGTTGCTTGAATGCGAGCATGCTAAGTTCAGCGAGAGAAAAAGGGCAAAAAACAAAAGCTAACAGGGGTTAACGAAAGCTTAATTTTATATTTAGGTCTTTGTTTTATTGGTGGTTATTTCGTTGGCCACATTAGTGCAATACTCGTTAATGAGCGCTTTCCATCGGCTTATGATTTCTTGATCGGTCACACTAACATGCAACGTTTTCCACGGTTGGAGGCAAGTCTCTTTTGATTCAGATTGAGAAAGACGCTCAAACAAGGTTTCGGAAGGTAAAACGCGCAGCAGCGCCACCAGTGATTCCATGTAGTTGAGACGGAACTGTTCAAGTTTGTTCTGCTTGTAAGCAATGTGAGACACAAAGGTATAAATCAGTGCGTTTTGGATACGTGAGTCGCCATCTGGTGTCGTTAACAGGGCTTTTGCCCTGTCTAAGTTACCTAATTTGAAATGCAATAGACCTAACCAGAGGCTCAGCTCATCTGGCAAAACATCAAACGACGATTGTACTTGAGTTAAATACGCTTCCAGCTTTTGATGTTCGTGCTCGTATAAGGCGAGATGTCTTGCCGTTGTTATAGCCGCAAACTCATCAGATTGTCGGAGAGGTTGGCTAGAAAAGGCATTCTCGAATAACATTTTTTTGTGAAGATCCGAAAGCTGCCACGTACTTGCCGAAGGTGCAGGCAGATTGAAGTATTGCGCGACATCCGAGTGCATTTGGAAAATATCCGATTGTAGGTCAGATAAACGCAGTGTGTACTCATTGCGAAACGCCAGCTTGCCCGTCGCAGGATAAATAAGGTTCATCTGCGCTTTCAAGATGCCTTGCTCTGCGCCGTCTTTTAACTCGATATTGAGCTCGTAGTCGCTGGTCTGCATGTTTCGTGCGCCAGGGAAATATGGCGTATGACCGATAGGATCAAGAAAGTAACTGGGAGCATCTTGGTTGGCGATGTCGGTGTATGGATATTCGACCTGTTGTTGCAGCAAGATGGCTTTGACCAGTATGCGGTATTTTCGCGCCTGAGAGCCGATTGAATCGACACGGTTGAGTAGTAGCTCGACTTTGGGAATCAGTAGTTGATGACGTGTTTGTTGTGTTGAGATTTCTTGGCGTTGCCATAACAAGCTTGCGAGCGTCACGCTACAAACTGCAAGTATGGCACACAAGCTATAAGCAAAAATCAGCTTGAAGTTCTTATTCCTCGCAACCTGAGTTGGGATAACGCGTCGATGGCTTTTCGCTGGTGGCACCAAACGAATATTGGCAGGGTTAAGAAAGTAGCCTTTGCGGGGGTAAGTGACTAAAAGCTTAGCGGCATCGTATTCGGGTAAGTACTGCTGTAGCAGGGCACGTAAGGTGCTAATGCGGTTCGTGAGCACATTCTTAGAGATGAACTTGCTCTGCCAAATGGTTTCAATAATGGTGTCAGCAGAGAGTGGGTGGCCAACGCTTGTTAACAGCAGTTCTAATAATTCAATGGTGCGAGGTTCAAGATCAATCGCGATAACATCTTGATGAAGGGTCTGTGTCTTCGGGTTATAGATCAGCTCTCCAATCGCAATACAACTGTGAGTCTGTTTAGCTTGTTGCAGAAAGTCGCGCATACCGTACCGATCTATTTGGAAATCGCGAAGTATTATATAGCGATTGGAGCGCGAAATCTTATAAATCGCGCTTCAATCATTATCAAAAATTTATGAACCGTAGGTCACGGAATAGCGGTGCGGTTTGTGGTTCATCGCTAACACGAGATTGAGTGCAAACGCCCCCAAAATTGAAAGGCCAATCACTTCTGGTGTGACAAAGAAGAATGAAGCAAACAGGATACATGCATCGATTGCCATTTGGCTTTTGCCAACTGAAATGCCAAATTTGTCTTGGATAAACAAACACAGCACGTTAAAGCCACCCAAGCTGGAGCGATGTCGGAATAGGATCAGCATACCGAGCCCCATTAAAAGTCCGCCTGCGACGGCGCAATAAACTTCATTTACCGATTCGAGCGAGATTAGCAAATAAAGATGATCGGCAAAGATAGAAACCAACGCGCCAGAAATGGCACTATTAATGGCGAAATGACGGCCGAAGCGTTTCCATGCTAGTAAGTAAAAAGGACTGTTTGCTAAAAAGTACAGCACACCAAAGGTAAAAGGTGTAAATTGGCTAATAAGCAGAGCCAATCCAGTCGTGCCTCCCGTTAGAAGGTTCGCGGATTGGAGAAAGAAAACGCCTTGAGCTACTAAAAAGGTACCCGTGAGAATCGCTATCCAGTCTTCTTTTAATGAGTGTTTTTCCATCAATGTTGCAGTCATTAGTGATAAATAAGGCGTGCATAGTAGTAAAAAGATGATCTTTTCGGTAGCTAGAGGGTAAAATTTACGGTAAACCTATGTAATTGCTGTTTTACAGGGTGTAAAGCACAAATTTGACAGGCAATAGATTGTCGTTATGCGATTGCAATGCTGGCATGGTAAACATTGCTTGTCATCATGAAAAAACTGCATGAGAAAAATTGTAAATTTCTCTTTATGACCTAAATCAAATTATGTAGAATGCGCGCCATTAGGGTGACGAAAACGTTTGCGTTGGGTCATTCAACAGTTTTTTTGCAACTTTCAGTACTAATCTGAGTCAGGAGATACAGATGCTTAAGCGTGATATGAACATCGCAGATTACGATGCGGAACTGTTCGCAGCTATCCAGGAAGAAACCCTTCGCCAGGAAGAACACATTGAACTTATCGCTTCTGAAAACTACACAAGCCCACGTGTAATGGAAGCGCAAGGTTCTCAGCTAACGAACAAATACGCTGAAGGCTACCCAGGTAAGCGTTACTACGGCGGTTGTGAGTACGTAGATAAAGCTGAAGCACTAGCAATTGAGCGTGCATGCCAACTATTTGGTTGTGAGTACGCTAACGTACAGCCTCACTCAGGTTCTCAAGCAAACAGCGCAGTTTACATGGCGCTTCTTAACCCAGGCGATACAGTTTTAGGCATGAGCCTAGCGCACGGTGGTCACCTAACTCACGGTTCACCAGTAAACTTCTCTGGTAAGCACTACAACGTTATCCCTTACGGTATCGATGAAGCTGGTCAAATCAACTACGACGAGATGGAACAGCTAGCACTTGAACACAAACCTAAGATGATCATCGGTGGTTTCTCTGCTTACTCGCAAATCGTTGATTGGAAACGCATGCGTGAAATCGCTGACAAAGCAGGTGCTTACTTATTTGTTGATATGGCGCACGTAGCTGGTCTTATCGCTGCCGGTGAATACCCAACACCAGTACCGCATGCTCACGTGGTAACAACAACGACGCACAAAACACTAGCAGGTCCTCGCGGTGGTCTTATCTTGTCAAATGCTGGCGAAGATATGTACAAGAAACTGAACTCAGCAGTGTTCCCTGGTGGTCAAGGTGGTCCTCTAATGCACGTTATCGCTGGTAAAGCAGTAGCGTTCAAAGAAGCGATGGAGCCAGAGTTCAAAGCTTATCAAGCTCGCGTAGTGAAAAACGCAAAAGCAATGGTTGGTCAGTTCCAAGAGCGTGGCTACAAAATCGTATCTAACGGTACAGAAAACCACTTGTTCCTTGTTGACCTAATCGACAAAGATATCACTGGTAAAGACGCAGACGCGGCACTAGGTGCAGCAAACATCACTGTAAACAAGAACTCAGTACCAAATGACCCACGCAGCCCATTCGTAACGTCTGGTATTCGTGTAGGTACGCCAGCGATCACTCGCCGTGGCTTCACTGAAGAAGATGCAAAAGAGCTAGCAAACTGGATGTGTGACGTTCTAGATAACATCGGCAACGAAGAAGTTATCGAAGCGACTAAACAGAAAGTGCTAGAAATTTGTAAGCGTCTACCAGTTTACGCATAACTGCTTTTCATCGAGTGAGTCGATTTCGGTGTCGAACATACTCATTTGCTCGCGCAAACTCCGTGTGTTCTCCTAGAACTCGACTCATCTATTTTGAACATTGATATACTAAAGGTCCTCAATTGAGGGCCTTTTTGTTTGTCTGGCGTTTGGAATGAGATATAGCGAAGAGTGTGTGATAAGGAGATGGCTACCAACACTGTCCCTTTCAATATATCCAAACCGCGTCATTCCGACGAGCCTAGGCGAGAGCAGGAATCTTGTTGAGGCACACTCTTTTACTCAGCGTTTCCCTAAAAATCATCAGTATTCTGAAAACAGATTCTGAATCACGCTCGTTCCTCGCTGTTCAGAATGACGGAGGTAGAATGGCTTTTTATCATCATTTGACAGATACAAAAAAGGTTGGCACTGAGCCAACCTTTCTTTTGAAAACAAACGAGAGCTTACTTAATCTCGATACCTTGAGCCTGCATATCGGCATGGTAAGAAGAGCGAACAAATGGACCACACGCTGCATGCGTGAAGCCAAGTTCTAGTGCAACTTCTTTTAGCTCGTCAAACTCTGATGGTGGAACGTAACGTTCTACTGGCAAGTGGTGACGGCTTGGCGCTAAATACTGGCCTAGAGTCAGCATCGTTACGCCGTGTGCGCGTAGATCTTTCAGTACTTCGATGATTTCTTCTTTGGTTTCACCAAGACCCATCATCAAACCAGACTTGGTCGGTACATCTGGATGCTGCTCTTTGAACTTCTTAAGGAGCTCAAGTGACCATTTGTAGTTCGCACCTGGGCGAGCTTTACGGTAAAGACGTGGCGCGGTTTCTAAGTTGTGGTTGAAGACATCTGGCGGATTGTCTTTCATTAGATCAAGCGCTACATCCATGCGACCACGGAAGTCAGGAACCAGTGTTTCAATCTTAATATGCGGGTTTAACGCACGGATCTCGCGGTTACAATCGGCAAAGTGTTGTGCACCGCCGTCACGCAGATCGTCACGGTCAACAGAAGTGATTACTACGTATTTCAGCTTCATATCGGCAATGGTTTTCGCCAGTTTTTGAGGCTCTTCTGCTTCCGGTGGTAATGGGCGGCCATGAGCAACGTCACAGAAAGGACAACGACGAGTACAAATAGCACCTAAGATCATGAAGGTTGCTGTACCGTGGTTAAAACATTCCGCTAGGTTCGGGCAAGATGCTTCTTCACATACGGAGTGAAGTTTATTCTTACGCATCGCCGCTTTGATGTCTTGAATTCGTTGGCTGTCGGCTGGTAGCTTGATCTTCATCCAATCAGGCTTACGTAGCACTTCTTTCTGCTCTGTAGGCATGTTCTTTACGGGAATCAATGCCATTTTATCGGCGTCACGATATTTAACGCCTTTTTCCATCTGGATTGGTTTGCTCATGCTTTATTACCTTGAGAAGGTGCTTCTGTGCTGAATTCTACTTGCTCATAATCGAGCAAAGTAACGAGTTCTTCTATTAATTGTTTTTCTACGGCTTCTACATTGTCTGGGCCGCCAAATTGGCTGACCTGAACCATTTCCATACCTTCATAACCACAAGGGTTAATACGCAGAAACGGTGTTAAATCCATATTTACGTTCAAGGCTAAACCATGAAACGAGCATCCTTTACGAATGCGTAAACCGAGAGAGCATATTTTCTTACCGGCAACGTAGACACCTGGTGCGTCAGGTCGCGCGGCTGAGTCAATATTGTATGCTTTTAGCGTGTTGATCACGAGGTTCTCGATTGTGGTAACGAGATCTCGTACACCTAATTTTTTGCGGCGTAGGTTGATCAAGAAGTAGGCGACCAACTGACCAGGGCCATGATACGTAACCTGGCCTCCGCGATCACTTTGTACAACAGGAATATCGCCAGTGTTAATCAAGTGCTCAGCTTTACCTGCCTGTCCTTGCGTAAATACTGGGTTATGTTCTACCAACCAGACTTCATCACGGGTTTCTTCTGTGCGTTGGTCGGTGAACTCATGCATCGCCTTCCATACAGGCTCATAGTCTTGGCGGCCAAGTCGTTTTACAACAAGTTGGTGTTGCATGGGAATTCCTGTTGCTAATATATAAAGTTTTTGGATTATAAACCGGATAACCCTGATGCTCTACCGCTGCGTAACAGATTTTTAACTGAAAGCGATGTAAAGCCTCGTTATCTCTTTGATAAATAAAAAGAAAGCAGCCAAGGC
>NZ_WXWS01000176.1:0-8835 GCF_009904715.1 Vibrio sp. V42_P2S4T144
TATCAACAAAAAAGGAGCCTAAGCTCCTTTTTTATGCTCTTATTATTTTTTCATCGCAAAAAAAGATTTCGGAAGTTTTCGGTGGTTTTTTGTGCCACTTCAGAAAGAGAGCACGATTTGAGTTGCGCAATATAAGAAGCGACTTCGACAACGTAAGCGGGTTGATTCTCTTTGCCACGATGGGGAACAGGAGCCAAGTAAGGAGAATCTGTCTCAATAAGAAGCTTCTCTAAAGGTAGAGTCTTCACCACTTCTTTTAACTCTGTAGCTTGACGGAAAGTAACAATCCCCGAGATAGAAATATAAAACCCCAGCTCCAGTGCAGCTTCAGCAAATGGAAGATCTTCTGTAAAACAGTGGATAACACCACCACATTTCTCTGCCCCACCCTTACGCAAAATATCTAGAGTATCCGCACGTGCGTTTCTGGTATGGATAATTAAAGGTTTGTTGAGCTCCACTGCAAGATCAACGTGTTGCTCAAAGCGCTCTTTCTGTAACGCGGCCGTTTCGGGCTTGTAATGATAATCTAAACCCGTTTCGCCAATAGCGACGACTTTTGCATTCGACGCATGGTGGCGCAATACGTCCATCGAAAAGTCGCTTTCAACATCAAGTGGGTGCACACCGCACGAAGCATAAACATTGTCATAAGGCTCGATCATTTCCATCATTTTCGGGAAAGAATCCAGCGTTACTCCAACAGAAAGTAACTCAGTTACGTTTGCTTGTTTAGCTTTGTTAATAACGTCTTCCACATTGATGTGGAGATCGTCGTAATTCAATTTGTCTAAATGACAATGAGAATCTACGAACATAATGCCTCTCGTGATTCAATTAACCAATTCATTGATAGTAGCTCAAGGTTCAGGCCAGGAAAGGCTTGCACCTGAGCTTTCAGGTTCATCAGCGCCTTCGCTGATGAGTACAAACCGTTATAGTTGTCCGGTTGAAACTTTGTCGCGCCCGGAAGCATTTGAGCTTCTGATACACCAAACTGCGCTTTCTGAGCATCTGTCAGTAAATACCATGCCCAGTCTAGTGATTGCTCTGAGTGTTTAGCGATTAAAGAAGCACACTCAGAAACGTCTGAAACAGGCGAAGACATTGCCTTAATAAAACTGCGTTCAAAAGCCAAGTAAGCTTCGAGATCACCATTATTTAACGCATCCAATGTTTTTATTGGAGAGCCCATATTCAGTTTTAAGGCATAAGCAGGAACTTGCTTCGCCCCTTGTTCGTGCATCCATTGCATTGCTTGTTCCGCTGACGGAGGCGCAACAACCCAGTGTTGGCAACGGCTACGAATCGTTGGGAGCAGACGCTCCTGATTGTGGGTAACGAGCAAAAACAAGCACTTTGCCCCAGGCTCTTCTAGCGTCTTTAACAGCGCATTCGATGCCGACTCGTTCATAGAGTCCGCCGGTTCTATTACAAATAGGCGGTAACCATTAAGCTGAGATGATTCCTGAGCAAGACGGTTACAAGCGCGAATTTGGTCCACCGTTATCGCCTTTCCTTCTTTCTCTGGCTTGATCCAGTGTAAATCAGGGTGGTTTTGAGATTGATTTAGCTGGCAGCTATGACAAAAACCGCATGCTTCACTCGCGTAATTTTGGCAAAGAAGCGCTTGGCTAAAAAACTCGATAAGTTTTTCGATGCCTAAGCCCTGATCGCTTTGTAATAAAAGCGCACCTGGTATTCTGTCCGACTCTAACCCTACTTTGAGGTTATCCCATATTGGCTGTAGCCATGGATAATCATTTAACATGAGTCACCTAAATTTACATTTCACTTATTGACGAGCTAGCCACTCGTTTAGAGCGTCCCGAATATCACGCGACACGCCTTCAATCGTCTGTTCTGCGTTAATGATAACGATGGAAGGATCGGCATGAGCAATCTCCAAATAACGCTCACGTGTACGCTCGAAGAAACTAATATCCATCTTCTCTATACGATCTAACTCACCACGCCCACGCGCACGCTCAAGCCCAACACGAGGGTCAATGTCCATATAGAGAGTAAGAGCAGGTTTAAAATCACCAAGCGTTGTATCCCGGAGATTTTTCATTAACGATGCGTCAATCTGACGGCCACCACCTTGATAAGCTTGCGACGACATATCGTGTCGGTCACCAACCACCCACTGACCGTTTTCCAAAGCTGGTTTGATCACGTTCTCAACCAACTGAACACGTGCAGCGTACAGAAGAAGCAACTCCGTCATGTCCTTAAGTTCTTCACCTTCGTGCTCTTCTTTCACCAGAGCGCGCATTTTTTCTGCTAGCGGTGTGCCTCCTGGCTCACGGGTATTTACGATATCCTCAATACCGGCCGCTTTTAGCGTATCTAAAACGGTTTTAATCGCAGTGCTTTTACCCGCGCCTTCTAGGCCTTCAACGACAATAAAGTTTGCTTTCATCATTTGTTCTTTCTTAGTTCTCTTAAATAGGCACGAACAGCACGGTTGTGCTCAGCAAGGGATTTCGAGAATACATGTCCGCCCTTTCCACTTGCTACAAAATATAAATAGTTGCTGCTTTCTGGATTCAAAGCCGCTTCAATGGAAGCTTCACCAGCCATCGCAATCGGTGTTGGTGGCAATCCATTGATGGTATAGGTGTTATATGGTGTCGGCGTACGCAAATCTTTCTTACGAATGTTGCCATCGTAGGCGTCACCCATACCATAAATAACTGTCGGATCAGTTTGTAACCGCATGCGTTTGTTCAATCGGTTGATAAACACAGAAGCGACGCGCTCACGCTCAGAATCAATAGCCGTCTCTTTCTCTATGATAGACGCGAGAATCAAGGCTTCATATTTATCCTGTAATGGCAGCTTTTCTTGACGAGCTTCCCAGCTAGCGTCCAGTATTTTATTGAGTTTTCGATGCGCTCGTTTTAATAACTGGCTTTCACTCGTACCCGCTGTGTAATGGTAGGTTTCTGCTAAAAACAACCCTTCTAGCTTTTCTCTCTCAATTCCGAGCTTCGCAGCCATTTCTTTTTCTGAAAGATCGGTTAAATCATGCTTTAAATAAGGAGCACTTTTTAGTTGATCTACCCATTCAGAAAAGCGGCTGCCTTCAACAAAAGTGATCGCAAACTGGTATTCTTTTCCAGTATTCAGATGCTCCAATGTTTGCGAAAGCGACATACCAGGCTCAAGTTGGTAAGTACCCGCTCGCACCTGCAACAATTCTGGATATAAGTGAGGAATTAAACGGATGTACTCCGATGTTTCAATCACCTCATCTTCAACTAAGGCGCGCATGACATGATGAAAGCTTGTACCACTTTCTACAGTAAACAGCTGAGGTTGTTCCAATAGAATAGGCTTTTCAACGTATTGTTTAGCCTGTGAAATTATATAAAAAACAGCTGCTGCGCCTATCACTGCGATCAGCACAACAAAAGCCAACAGTTTTTTAATCACGTAGTTAAATTCCCTTGCAGTCGTTGAGTCAATTTTCCTATCGGAAATATAGTCTTAGAGTTCGATGTCACTATGCTGCGAATAGGTGCGATACCTAATATTGAGTTACACATGAAAGCCTCGTCAGCACTCAGCAAATCTGGAAGTATAAAACGCCCCTCGATGACTTCAATATGACTTACTTTAAGTAACTCAAGCACCTTACGACGCATTACGCCCGTAACGCCTGATAAGGTCAGCTCCGGCGTAAATACTTTATTACCTTTAACCCAAAAAAGGTTGGCCATTGTAGTTTCAATGACATGGTTTTGCACATTTAACGTTATTGCATCTGCAAACTCTGTATTGTCGATTTCAGCCTTGGCGAGAATCTGCTCTAAACGGTTGTTGTGCTTATGTCCCGCAAGTAAAGGTTGAATCCCTAGACGAGTATTACAAACGCCCAAGTCCACACCTTGTTCTTGCCAAGATGAATAATGAGAAGGAAACGCAAAATTGGAAATCGTCACGATAGGGCCTTCAATCCCATTAGGGCTATACCCTCGCCCGCCAATACCGCGGCTAACGTGAATCTTCACCCCCGCTCGTGCGTCAGATAAAACCGCTTTGCTTGCCCAATCATGCACAACTTCCCAGTCAGGTGAAGAGATCTTCAAAGCGTCAAGGCAAGCACTCATGCGCTCAGTATGTTCTTGCCAGTAAACCAACTCTCCATTTTGGGTCAGGATGGTGGTAAAGCCTCCATCACCGTATTGGAATGAGCGGTCACCTAGCTCTACATGCGTTTGCGGAACTCCATTTACCCAAAACATTCACGTACCTTCAAATTAGCAGACAACAAATAAAACAAAACGGCTCAATGCTAAGCATCGAGCCGTTAGAATACAAGTTTCGCTTATCTAAATAAGGTTAGATAGTGTTACTCAGCGAACTTTTTGAAGATCAAAGAACCGTTTGTACCACCAAAGCCAAACGAGTTACAGATAGCGTATTCCATACCTTCAACTTTGCGCGCAGTGTGCGGCACAAGGTCGATGTCTAGACCTTCTTCTGGGTCATCAAGGTTAATCGTTGGTGGAACGATTTGGTCAACCAAAGACATAACCGTGATAATTGCTTCAACAGAGCCTGCTGCACCTAATAGGTGACCAGTCATAGACTTAGTTGATGATACAAGTACTTGCTTCGCACCTTCTTCACCAAGAGCACGTTTCACGCCCTTGATTTCTGCAACGTCGCCAGCAGGAGTAGATGTACCGTGAGCATTCACATAACCTACTTGGGTACCTGTGATGTTCGCGTCACGCATTGCCGCTTCCATCGCAAGTGCACCACCAGAGCCATCTTCGCTTGGAGAAGTCATGTGGTAAGCATCACCAGACATACCAAAACCAACCAGTTCTGCGTAAATCTTCGCGCCACGTGCTTTCGCGTGTTCGTACTCTTCAAGCACCATCATGCCAGCACCATCACCTAGAACAAAACCATCACGGCCTTTATCCCATGGGCGAGACGCTTTTTGAGGCTCTTCATTACGAGTAGATAGCGCTTTAGCTGCACCGAAGCCAGCCATGCCAAGAGGCGTAGAAGCTTTTTCTGCACCACCAGCAACCATCGCATCTGCATCGCCGTAGGCAATCATACGTGCTGCATGGCCGATATTATGCAGGCCAGTAGTACATGCGGTAGAAATCGCGATATTCGGACCACGAAGACCACGCATGATAGATAGGTTACCTGCAACCATGTTTACAATGGTCGAAGGAACAAAAAATGGGCTAACTTTGCGAGGGCCTTTGTCTACTAATGCAGTATGGCCAGTTTCGATAAGGTCAAGACCGCCAATGCCTGAGCCGATAGCAACACCAACTCGAGCCGCATTTTCTTCGGTAATTTGTAAGCCAGAGTTATCAAGAGCTTGAATACCCGCTGCAATGCCGTACTGGATGAAAAGGTCCATCTTACGAGCATCTTTTTTAGACATGTACTCTGTGCAATCGAAATCTTTAACAAGACCTGCAAAACGAGTTGAGAAGTTCGTAGTATCAAAGTGCTCGATATTTACGATACCACTTTGACCTTCTAGCAGGGCTTTCCAAGATGATTCTACTGTGTTGCCTACCGGTGACAACATACCCATGCCAGTGACAACTACACGACGCTTGGACACGATATAATTCTCCGGGAATTGAATATTTCTATGAGAGGATAGAAGAAGTTAGAAAGAACACAGGCGGTCTAGGAGACCGCCTGGGAGAGCTAATTACTGAGCGCTGTTTACGTAGTCGATTGCAGCTTGAACAGTAGTGATCTTCTCAGCTTCTTCGTCAGGAATCTCAGTGTCGAATTCCTCTTCTAGAGCCATAACTAATTCTACAGTGTCTAGAGAATCAGCACCTAGATCGTCAACGAAAGAAGCTTCGTTTTTAACTTCTGCTTCGTCTACACCTAGCTGTTCAACAATGATTTTCTTTACGCGTTCTTCGATGTTGCTCATTTTTCTTTTCCTTTACAGATTTCGCCTAATGCGATGATTCCGTAGTTTATTCGAACTATTGAAAGTTGCAAGGGGGTCCTTGCTGGTCAAACCACAAAATTAGCGAATTTAACCGAATTTCAATACATTTTTGACTTAAATCATGCACAAATCTTGCGCATAAGCATGACAAGTTCATGACAGTTAACTGCAACTATAGGCTATTTTTCACAATGTAAAATAGCTTATTTTGCATAAACTGTCGCATTAAACCATGTACATACCACCATTTACATGCAAAGTTTCACCAGTAATGTACGCTGCTTCAGGAGAAGCAAGGAAAACTACTGCTGATGCAATTTCACGTGGGTCACCTAAACGACCTGCTGGCACGTTCGACAAAGTTGCCGCACGTTGGTCATCATTTAGTGCCTTAGTCATGTCAGTTTCGATGAAACCAGGAGCAACAGTATTCACTGTTACACCACGAGACGCAACTTCACGAGCCATTGATTTAGTAAAACCAATCACGCCCGCTTTCGCTGCTGCGTAGTTAGTTTGACCTGCGTTACCCATGGTACCAACAACAGAGCCTACGTTGATGATACGACCCGCACGTTTTTTCATCATGCCGCGTAAAACCGCTTTAGACATGCGGTAGATAGGCGTTAGGTTGGTATCGATGATGTCGTTCCACTCATCATCTTTCATACGCATCAATAGGTTGTCACGAGTAATACCAGCGTTATTCACCAGAATATCGATCACACCAAATTCTTCGTTGATCGTTTTTAGTGTCGCTTCGATAGACTCGACATCGGTCACGTTAAGAGCTAGACCTTTACCGTTATCACCAAGATACTCGCTGATAGCAGCCGCACCACTTTCAGAAGTAGCAGTACCGATAACCGTAGCACCTCGCTCGACAAGAAGTTCCGCGATCGCGCGGCCAATACCACGGCTTGCGCCGGTAACTAGCGCGATCTTACCTTCTAGATTCATCATGTTGTGTTTCCTTTTCTTATCGCAAATTTATCGCTTTATGGATTACTTCGCAGCGTCTAGCGATGCGATATCATTCACTGCTGCTGCAGTTAGCGTTTTCACGATACGTTTTGTTAGACCTGTTAAAACTTTACCAGGACCAAGCTCAAGAAGATTTTCTACGCCTTGTTCGTGCATCAGTTCAACTGTTTCAGTCCAACGAACTGGGCTATGTAGCTGACGAACAAGCGCATCTTTGATTTTTGCAGGATCTGTCTCAGCAACCACATCAACGTTGTTGATAACTGGCAGCTGTGGTGAGTTAAATTCGATAGACTCAAGAGCTACAGCAAGTTTTTCCGCTGCTGGCTTCATAAGTGCACAGTGTGAAGGTACTGAAACAGGAAGAGGAAGCGCACGCTTCGCACCAGCTTCTTTACATAGCGCACCAGCTCGCTCTACTGCGTCTTTGCTACCAGCGATAACGACTTGACCAGGCGAGTTAAAGTTTACTGGAGAGACCACTTCGCCTTGCGCTGCGTCTTCACACGCTTTTGCAATCGCATCATCAGCCAAACCGATAATCGCGTACATTGCGCCAGTACCAGCTGGTACTGCTTCTTGCATAAGTTGACCACGTAATTCAACCAGCTTGATGGCTTCTTTAAAGTCGATAACACCCGCACATACAAGTGCTGAGTACTCACCTAGGCTGTGACCGGCTAGGTTTGCTGGTTGCTCTAAGCCAAGTTCCTGCCATACACGCCAGATTGCAACAGATGAAGCTAGCAAAGCTGGTTGAGTACGGAAAGTCTCGTTTAAATCTTCTGCAGGTCCATTTTGAACAAGCGCCCATAGATCGTAACCTAGTGCGTCAGATGCTTCTGCAAATGTTTGTTTTACCACGTCATATTGTTCGCCTAGTTCTGCAAGCATACCTACAGCTTGAGAACCTTGACCTGGAAATACGATAGCAAACTTGCTCATGTTGTTTTCCTTTAAGCAAAGTAAAAAGAAATAAGATGCACCAAGTGCACCTTAAATTTTGAATTCTTGTGAAACTTAGAACTTCACAAGGGCCGAGCCCCAAGTGAATCCGCCGCCAAACGCTTCAAGAAGCAGAGTTTGACCGCGTTTAATACGACCATCACGTACCGCTTCATCTAGTGCTGTTGGCACAGTTGCAGCTGATGTGTTGCCGTGTTTATCAAGTGTAATCACGACTTGGTCTAGTGACATCGAAAGTTTCTTCGCTGTCGCTGAAATAATGCGGTAGTTCGCTTGGTGCGGCACTAGCCAGTCTAGTTCAGACTTATGCATGTTGTTGGCTTCAAGCGTATCTTTTACTAGTTTCGATAGCTGAGTTACAGCGACTTTGAATACTTCGTTCCCAGCCATATGAAGCCATTTATCCGCATCTTGCCCCCGCACAGGTACAGGTAGGCTTAGAAGCTCTCCGAATTGACCATCCGAGTATATGTGGGTAGAGATAATGCCAGGCTCTTGGCTAGCGCCTACGACAACGGCTCCGGCACCATCACCAAATAGGATAATGGTTGAACGGTCTGTCGGATCACACGTTTTAGACAAAGCATCTGAACCAATCACAAGTACGTTTTTGCACATACCAGATTTGATATGTTGGTCTGCAACAGATAATGCGTACACAAAACCAGAACAAGCAGCGGCTAAGTCAAAAGCTGGACAACCTTTAATGCCAAGCTTTGCCTGCACCTGACACGCAGATGAAGGGAAAGTATGGCTACTGCTCGTTGTGGCTACGATAATCAGGTCGATATCGTTTTTATCAATACCCGCCATATCGATAGCGTTTTCAGCTGCGTAGAATGCCATGTCTGCTACAGTTTCGTTTTCTGCAGCAATTCGACGCTCTTTAATACCCGTGCGAGCAACGATCCACTCATCACTTGTAT
>NZ_WXWS01000039.1:0-8822 GCF_009904715.1 Vibrio sp. V42_P2S4T144
GCACAACGCTGGACGAAGCGTCCTCGCGGAGTCAATCGCAACCAATATCCTGCCAGCAGATTTTAGTGTCACCAGTGGAGGCTCACATCCCACAGGCAAGGTGCACCCAGTGGTGCAAAAATATTTAGATGACCACCAACTCCCCATTCCGCATATCCACACGCATTCATGGGAGGAGCGAACTCAGTTTCTTCCCGACATCGTTATTATTCTCTGTGATTCTTTACATCAAGAAACCGCTCCTCAGTGGCTTGCAGGTGGTGTTCGAGTAAACTGGCAAGTTGATGCTTTTCCGACCGATGGTTCTGATGAAGACATGTACGCACATTGCGAAAAGGTTGCTCAATCGCTTGAGCGAAGAATCACGAAGATGTCTGATATGATTATCGATGGTTTAGGAAAAGACCAAATTCGTGATTACCTAAATGAGTTAAGAGAGATGTAAAAAAGGCGACCCACAGGTCGCCTTTTGAATATTCGATAAATGGAGACTAATCCACTTGCTTGATTTGCAGTTCTTTAGGTACTTCAAAGAACATATTCTCTTCACGGCCAAGTACTTCATCAACCGCTTCGGCACCGACGAGTTCTTTGATTCGCTCTAGAATCTGATTAACGAGCTCTTCCGGAGCAGATGCTCCCGCAGTCACGCCGACCTTTGTTTTGCCTTCGAACCACTCAGGTTTGATATCTTCCGGACAGTCGGTTAAGTAGCCAGGTGTCCCTAGCTTTTCAGCTAGCTCTTTAAGACGTGTAGAGTTTGATGAGTTTTTAGAACCCACCACAACCATCACATCTACGTCACCAGCTAATTCACGTACGGCATCTTGGCGGTTTTGTGTCGCATAACAGATATCGTCTTTACGTGGACCTTGGATATCTGGGAACACGCGGCGTAGCTCTTCGATAACATCGGCAGTTTCATCGACAGAAAGCGTCGTTTGGCTTACGTAATGAAGATCGGATGGATCTTTCACAATCGCCTTCAGTTTCTCAACATCGGCTGGAGTTTCAACCAAGTACATACCACCGGTTTCACTGGCGTATTGCCCCATCGTACCTTCGACTTCAGGGTGACCTGCGTGACCAATCAGAACCACTTCCATATTACGACGGCTCGCACGCGCCACTTCCATATGCACTTTGGTTACTAAAGGACACGTTGCGTCAAATACGGTCAAATCACGCAGCTTCGCTTCCTGACGAACCGCCTGCGATACACCATGAGCAGAAAAAATCACAATGTTGTTGTCTGGCACTTCGTGCAGTTCTTCAACGAAGATAGCACCACGCTGTTTTAGACCTTCAACCACAAAACGGTTATGCACCACTTCATGACGCACATAAATCGGTGGCTGATACATCTCTAGCGCACGCTCTACGATGCTAATCGCGCGGTCAACACCAGCACAGAAACCACGTGGGTTAGCTAACAGGATTTTCATTTCATTGCTCATGGAAGTTATCTTTTATTTGGTTCGCTATTCTACTGACAAAATTTCAACTTCGAAAGTCACGTCTTGTCCCGCTAGAGGATGGTTGAAGTCCACAGTGACTGAATCGCCTGCAATCTCTGTAATAATGCCCGGGATTTCCATGCCATCAGGGCCACTGAAGGCCATGATTGTACCAACTTCCACTTCTGCATCACCTACAAATTTAGTGCGATCCATATAGTGAATATGATCAGGGTTTGGCATACCAAACGCGTCTTCTGCCTTTAGCTCAATCGCTTTTTGTGCGCCTGTTTCGAGGCCTATCAAGCACTGCTCAAAGTTTTCACTCAAGCTGCCATCACCCATAACAAATTTCGCTGGTTTACCCATGTTATGAGTACTATCTGCAACCGATCCGTCTTTCATTTTAATCGTAAAGTGAAGGGTTACTACAGATTCATTGGTTATTGTTGTCACGTTAATGCTTCCTTGTTCTTGGGTTATTACGCTGTCAGCTTGGTCTTTTTATACATTGATATGCTGATTGGCGCTCCAACATAATAAAAAGCGTCGCTCGAATCAACGGACGACGCTTAGGGTTATTCGATATATCGCAAAAGGTTACTTGTTAGCGTCTTTTTTACGGAAGCCATCCAGAATAATCATTGCCGCACCAATACAGATCGCCATGTCAGCAAGGTTGAATGCTGGCCAGTGGTAGTTACCCCAGAAGAAGTCTAGGTAATCAACAACAAAGCCATGAACGACGCGGTCAAACACGTTGCCCACTGCACCACCAATAATCAGTGCATAAGCAATGTTGTTCCATTTTTCTTTTGCTGGAAGCTTGCTCATCCAGTAGGTCAAAAGACCCGTCACAACAAACGCGATACCTGTAAATAACCAACGCTGCCAACCAGCTTGATCGCTCAAGAAGCTGAAAGCGGCACCGTAGTTATGAACGTAAAGTAGGTTGAAGAATGGCAACACCTCAATTCGGTTTGCCCATCCGTAGCCCATGTTGTCCATCACCACCAATTTGATGCCAATATCTGCAATAAATACCAGAATTGCTAACCACAGCCAGCGAACTCCAGATTGCTTTAACGTCAGTGCTTTTTCACTCATTACTTTACCTACAAACAGCCCCAGTAAATACTGGGGCTGTTAATTTTAAAAAAAGTTCAGTCGTTCTAGGCAATTACGCGAATTTACGTACTTCACCTTCGCCGTCTACGTTAGACACACAACGACCACAGATCTTCTCGTGACCTTCAATTGTGCCTACGTCTGGCGTGTGGTGCCAACAACGGTCACACTTCTCGCCTTCAGCTGCTGCTACTTCTACAAACAAGCCTTCGATATCCGTCGCTTGTGCTGCATCCGTCTTCTCACCTAGAGGCTTAACTTTCGCCGCAGAGGTTAGTAGAACAAAGCGCAGTTCATCTTCAAGTTTGTTGATCTTCGCCGCTAGTGCGTCATCAGCAAATAGAGTCACTTCAGCTTGTAGTGCACCACCAATGGTTTTCTCTTTACGCGCATCTTCTAGAAGTTTGTTTACCGCACCACGAACCGCTTGGATCTCAGACCAGAATTCGTTGTTCAGCTCTTCACCTTCAGCAAGACCGAATAGACCGTCGAACCACTCACCAGTGAATACGAACTTGTCGCGTTGACCTGGCATTTCGTTCCAGATTTCATCTGCAGTGAACGACATGATTGGCGCCATCCAACGAACTAGCGCTTCTACGATGTAGTAAAGTGCAGTCTGACAGCTACGTTGAGCGTTGCCGCCACGTTTTGCTGTGTACTGACGGTCTTTAATTACGTCTAAGTAGAAAGAGCCCATTTCGATTGAACAGAATTGCATTAGACGCTGAGTTACACCGTGTGTGTTGTACTCTTCGTATGCTTTAACAATCTCTTCTTGTGCTGCTAGTGCACGACCAACCGCCCAGCGATCTAGCGCAACCATCTCTTCAACAGGAACGATGTCTGTTTCAGGGTTGAAGCCGCTCAAGTTAGCTAGGAAGAAACGCGCTGTGTTACGGATACGACGGTACGCATCTGCGCTGCGTTTTAGGATTTCATCAGAAACCGCAACTTCACCAGTGTAGTCTGTAGAAGCAACCCATAGACGAAGAATGTCAGCACCTAGCTTGTTGGTTACGTCTTTTGGCGCAACCACGTTACCGATAGATTTAGACATCTTACGACCCTGACCGTCAACCACGAAACCGTGTGTCAGTACTTGTTTGTAAGGTGCTTCGTCTTTCATCGCAATAGATGAAATTAAAGAAGATTGGAACCAACCGCGGTGTTGGTCAGAACCTTCTAGGTATAGGTCTGCACTGTTGCCGTTGTACTCTTCACGAGCATCAACAACAGAGAAGTGAGTGACACCTGAATCGAACCATACGTCTAGCGTATCTAGCACTTTTTCGTATTGGTCAGCGTCAGCACCTAGTAGTTCAGCGGCATCTACATCCCACCATGCTTGGATGCCTTTCTCTTCAACCAGCTTAGCGACTTTCTCGATCAGCTCTAGCGTGTTTGGATGAAGTTCTGCTGTTTCTTTATGAACAAACAGAGCAATTGGCACACCCCAAGTACGTTGACGAGAGATACACCACTCAGGGCGACCTTCGATCATACCTTCGATGCGGCTTTGACCCCACTCAGGCATCCACTCTACATTCTTGATTGACTCTAATGCTTTAGCACGTAGGCCAGCTTGGTCCATAGAAACGAACCATTGAGGTGTAGCACGGAAGATGATTGGGGTCTTATGACGCCAACAGTGTGGGTAGCTGTGCTCGTAAGCGTGGTGGTGTAGTAGTGCACCTTTTTCTTTTAGTACTTCTACTACTGCATCGTTCGCTTTAAATACGTGCTGACCAGCAAATAGCTCTGTATCTGGTAGGTAAACACCGTTTGAGCCAACTGGGTTTGCTACTTCTAGGTTGTACTTGTTACCAACCGCGAAGTCTTCTTGACCGTGACCAGGAGCAGTGTGAACAACACCAGTACCTGAATCAGTCGTAACGTGATCACCAAGGATCGCCGGTACAGTGAAATCGTAGAATGGGTGTTGGAATTGAGAAAGCTCTAGGTCCGCACCTTTAGCAAAGCCAAGGTTGTGGAAGTGCTCGATACCCGCACGGTCCATTACGTCTTTCGCTAGCTCAGCAGCAACGATGATACGCTCAGCGTTGTCGCCTTCTGTTTGGATAAGCACGTACTCTAGATCATCACGTAGACATACTGCGCGGTTTGCAGGCAGTGTCCAAGGTGTTGTTGTCCAGATAACGATAGATACGTCACCGTGACCTTCATGACCTTCTGTCAGTTCAAATTTAGATAGCAGTGCCGCTTCGTCAGCCGCTTTAAAACGAACGTCGATAGATGGCGATACTTTATCTTTGTATTCTACTTCCGCTTCAGCAAGAGCAGAACCACAGTCTGTACACCAGTGAACAGGTTTGAAACCTTTTAGCAGGTGACCATTGCTTGCGATCTTACCAAGAGCACGAATAATGTTCGCTTCAGTTGCGAAATCCATAGTGCGGTATGGCTTGTCCCACTCACCCATGATACCAAGGCGTTTGAAGCTCTCTTTCTGACCTTCAACCTGACCTGCTGCGTATTCACGACATTTCTCGCGGAATTCCGCTGCTGTCACTTTTTGGCCTGGCTTACCTACTTTCTTCTCTACCATTAATTCGATTGGTAGACCGTGGCAGTCCCAGCCTGGGATGTAAGGTGCGTCAAAACCTGAAAGTGTTTTGGATTTAATAATAATGTCTTTAAGAATCTTGTTTAGTGCGTGACCAATATGAATGTCACCATTTGCGTAAGGAGGGCCATCGTGCAATACGAATGACTTTTTGCCTTTCTTAGCTTTACGGATTTCACCGTAAAGATCTTCTTTGTACCAACGCTTAAGCATTTCTGGCTCACGATTGGCCAGGTTGCCGCGCATTGGAAACCCTGTTTCAGGTAAGTTCAGGGTATCTTTATACTCACTCATCGATTCTTAATTCCGTTATATTGGGCGAAAATTAGACATTATGTTGAACGGTGGAATAAACCGCTCAACGCTTAAGCTGACGCAGCCACACCCTTGCTGCTTCAGCATCCAATTCGATTTGTTGTTTAAGTGCTTCAAACGACTCAAACTTTTGCTCATCTCGAAGTTTATGCAAAAGTTCCACTTCTAGTTGCTTGCCATATAAATTGGCATGAAAGTCGAATAAGTGCACTTCTAACTGTTGGCGAACACCATTGACGGTTGGTCTTTGACCAATATTAGCAACACCACCAACTGGCTTATTTCCTAAGCCAAGCGCTTGAACAACATAGACTCCGGAAACCGGAGAAACACAGCGTTTCAAAGGAATATTTGCAGTAGGGAACCCAATGGTTCGACCTAGCTTTCTTCCGTGAGAAACACGACCGCTGATGCTGTAGTTTCTTCCCAGCATCTGTTGCGCGGAATGCAAATCGTCACGCGCCAGCGCTTGACGGATAGCCGTACTGCTGACACGTAATTGTTGTAAACAAAAGCTCTGGGTACTTACGACATCAAAGCCGTATTTTTCCCCTGCTTCCTGCAGCATTGCAAAGTTACCTGTACGGCCTTTGCCAAAGCAGAAATCATCACCAACGACAAGAAACTTAACACCCAAACGCTCGACCAACAAGTCACGGATAAACTCTTCCGCGGTTAAACTTGCAAAATGGCGATTGAAATTGACACACAGTAAGCGGTCAATATCGAGCTTACTCAATTGCACGAACTTATCGCGTAATCGCGTCAACCTTGCAGGTGCCTTGTCTTTGGCAAACAGCTCCATCGGCTGAGGTTCAAAGGTCATCACAACAGAAGGCAAGGATAGCCTGTCCGCTTGCTCAGACACTTGCTGCAATACTTGTTGATGGCCTTTATGGACACCATCGAAATTGCCAATAGTCAGCACACAACCATGATGTCGCGGGTTGATATTGTGAATGCCTCTAATCAGTTCCATTGGATACTGCTTTCTGCCTCTGTTTTACTTTACACTGTGTGAAACTGACGGATTATATACTAATCACCCTCAGTCTGTCCCAGCTTTTAGGTCTTTTAAACGCGCACCAGTTAAAAATAGAACCACTAGGTAAACTACGGCTCCTAAACCGATCAACATCCCTAGCACCGCGCTTCGGTGAGCAAAGCTCCAGCCCAGCCATACTGACATATCTTCCAGTTGCCATAAGATTGCCGCCACCATCGCCGCGCCAGCAATAGCTAAACGTATAATAAAGAAGACGGTTCGCTTAGTGATTTGGTATACCTCTGCGATGTGCAGGCCACGATACAGCAGTGCCATATTCACAAATGCCGATAGTGCCGTCGCGATAGCCAAGCCAACGTAGCCATAGAAGTACGCAAAAATTGCATTAAATACCATGTTGGTCACCATCGCAATGATGCCGTATTTCACTGGCGTTTTAGTGTCTTGACGCGAGTAATAACCCGGAGCGAGCACTTTAATCAGCATAAAGTTCAACAAGCCTGAAGCGTAAGCAAAGAGTGACAATGATGCTTGATGTACGTCTTGTGGCGAAAACTCACCTCGCATGAATAACACCATCAACATAGGTTTTGCCAGTACCATCAAACCAAGCATTGCAGGAAGGCCAAGTAAGATCACCATGCGCACCCCCCAGTCCATGGTTTGTGCGAATCCTTCATTTTGTGCGTCAACATGTTTGCGTGATAATGCTGGTAAAATCACCGTTGCAATAGCAATACCAAACAGACCTAACGGGAATTCCAACAAGCGATCTGAATAGTACAACCAACTGATCGAACCGGTTTGCAGAAAGCTGGCAATAAAAGTATCAAACAACAAGTTGATTTGGCTTACCGACACACCGAACAAAGCAGGAATCATTAAGGTTCGGATCTTCACCACGCCCGGATCGCGCCAGCCCCATTTCGGCTTAACCATAACCCCCGCTTTAATAAGGAAAGGGATTTGAAATAAGAACTGAACCAAACCACCAAGGAAAACACCGATGGCAAGGCCAATCTCTGGCTGTGACATCTGCGGCGAGATAAACCATGCTGCCAAAATGATCATTACGTTGAGGAAGACGGGAGTAAACGAAGAAACCGCAAACTTACCTAGTGTATTGAGAATGGCTCCCGATAGGGCAACAAAAGTGATGAACCATAAATAAGGAAAGGTAATCTTGAGCATCACGCTAGCAAGTTCGAACTTCTCAGCCGCGGGACCACCATGCATCCAGTCTAGGAACCAACCAAAACCAAACAGTGCAGTCACCACTCCGGAACCTAGAACACCTAAGATGGTAACAATTGAGACTATCACCCCTAATGTACCCGCCGCACGAGCAATGAGCTCCCGAGTTTTATCCATGTCGCCTTGAGCATGGCTTTCCGTTAAAACAGGTACAAACGCTTGGGAAAAAGCACCTTCAGCAAACAAACGTCGTAAAAAATTAGGAATTTTATTGGCGAAGAAAAAGACGTCTGCGCTTGCTCCTGCCCCCATTAAATTTGCCACTACAACATCACGAACTAGGCCAAGAACGCGGGAAATAAATGTCATAGCACTGACGATCATGCCAGACTTGAGTAGTCGTTTACTCACTGTAACCTCGGAATATCACCATAAGACAGCTAACCCTATACTGTTTCTCTGACAGGTGCTGCAAATAGACGTCAAAAATCTATCCGCGGGTTGTAAGGAATAAGTGTGCCTTTCGCGGATAATTATTAGCATTGGTATAAAAATGCTGTTAGAATCCCCGCCATCTTAACCGCGATAACCTCTCTTACCAAAATTTGTTTTGGCTTAGATCGGTTTTTGCACAAATCATTTGACATTTAAGCGCAAATGAGGGATATTCCTCGCCCTTAAATTGTCACAGAACTAAGTTTTTGGGAGTTAGACCCTTGGCAAATAGTAAATCTGCTAAGAAGCGCGCTATCCAAGCTGAGAAACGTCGTCAGCACAATGCTAGCCGTCGCTCAATGATGCGTACTTACATGAAGAAAACTGTTGCTGCTATCGAAGCAGGCGACAAAGAAGCTGCAACTGCTGCATTCGCTGTAGTTACACCTATCCTAGACCGCATGGCAACTAAAGGCCTTATTCACAAGAATAAAGCAGCTCGCCATAAGTCTCGTTTCGCTGCACAAATCAAAGCTCTTTAATAGAGTCCTAATTTTACAGTGAAGAAAAAACCGACCTTGTGTCGGTTTTTTTATATCTACAAAGTTTTCTTAATAAAAAAAGCTGGCAATGCCAGCTTTTCTTTTTCTGAATGTCCCATTTAAAGACATCAGCTTATTCATTACCCATATAACGCTCA
>NZ_WXWS01000415.1:0-8806 GCF_009904715.1 Vibrio sp. V42_P2S4T144
CCCTTTGAAGTTCGTGGTTTAATGTTCCGAACGCTTATCCTATAATGGTAGGAAGATTGAATTCTGTTAAATCGCTGCAGATGATCCAACGGGAAAGTATATGTCAGATAATAATCAGGCGCTGAAGGATGCGGGTTTAAAAGTAACCCTTCCGAGGCTAAAAATTCTAGAAGTACTTCAGCAGCCAGACTGCCAGCACATCAGTGCTGAAGATTTGTACAAAAAGTTGATTGATCTAGGTGAAGAAATTGGCCTAGCAACTGTTTACCGAGTTCTAAACCAGTTCGACGATGCTGGTATTGTAACTCGTCACCACTTTGAAGGTGGAAAGTCAGTCTTCGAATTATCGACTCAACATCACCACGACCACCTAGTGTGCCTAGACTGTGGTGAGGTAATTGAATTTTCTGACGATCTTATTGAAGAACGTCAAAAAGAGATTGCAGCTAAGTACAATGTCACACTAACAAACCACAGCTTATACTTGTACGGCAAGTGTAGCGATGGTGGTTGTAAAGACAATCCAGATGCACACAAACCGAAAAAATAAGGGTTTGTTAATTTAAAAAGTAAACGTCAGCACATGCTGGCGTTTTTTGTTTCTAGAAGTCAGTACCTTAGACGTCAGTACTTTGGTTACAGAACAAAAGCTACTAAACACCCATCTTTTTTATCCACAGTTTTGCACATCTGTATAGCACTCTGTGGGATTAGGTATAAAAAATGCCAGCGTTTGCTGGCATTTTTCATCACTCTCAGCATTAATTAAGATTATTGATTCTCAATTTTTGCCCAGGTATCACGTAAACCAACCGTGCGGTTGAATACTAGATTATCTGCTGAAGAGTCTTTCGAGTCTGCACAGAAGTAACCCATACGTTCAAACTGGTAACCTTTTTCTGCTTCTGCAGAAGCTAGGCTAGGCTCGACAAAGCCATTGATCACAACTAATGATTCAGGGTTGATAGTAGAAGCAAAATCTTCCGCTGTGCCTGGGTTTGGCACCGTAAATAAACGATCGTACAGACGAATTTCCGCAGGAAGAGCTTTATCTGCTGACACCCAATGAATAACGCCTTTCACTTTACGACCATCTGCTGGGTTTTTACCTAGCGTATCTGCATCATAAGAACAGAAGATAGTTGTGATGTTGCCTTCTGCATCTTTTTCAACGCGCTCCGCTTTGATCACGTAAGCACCACGTAAACGAACTTCTTTACCTAGCACTAAACGCTTGTACTTTTTGTTCGCTTCTTCACGGAAGTCTTCACGCTCAATCCACAATTCACGCGTGAATGGCACTTCACGCACGCCCATTTCAGGTTTATTTGGGTGGTTGGCAACTGTCAAGTTTTCTACTGCGCCTGCTTCAAAGTTTTCGATAACAACTTTAACAGGATCCAGTACAGCCATTGCACGCGGAGCGTTCTCGTTTAGGTCATCACGAATACAAGATTCTAATGAACTAAACTCGATCATATTTTCTTGCTTCGTTACACCAATACGCTTACAAAACTCACGAATAGATGCAGGTGTGAAGCCACGACGACGCAGACCTGAGACAGTCGGCATACGTGGATCATCCCAACCATTAACCAGTTTTTCAGTAACTAGCTGGTTAAGCTTACGCTTAGACATCACTGTGTATTCAAGGTTTAAACGACTGAACTCGTATTGATGTGGACGGCTTTCGATCGTGATGTTGTCTAGAACCCAATCGTACAGACGACGGTTATCCATGAATTCAAGCGTACAAATAGAGTGCGTAATGCCTTCTAGTGCATCAGAAATACAGTGCGTAAAGTCGTACATTGGGTAAATGCACCACTTATCACCAGTTTGGTGGTGCGTAGCAAAACGCACACGGTATAAAACTGGATCGCGCATGACCATGAATGAAGAACCCATGTCGATTTTAGCACGAAGACACGCTTTACCTTCTTCAAATTCACCAGCGCGCATTTTTTCAAACAACGCCAAGTTCTCTTCAACAGAACGGTCACGGTATGGACTTGGTTTACCTGGCGCCTTTAGTGTGCCGCGGTATTCACGAATTTGCTCTGGACTTAGCTCATCTACGTACGCTAAGCCTTTGTTAATCAATTCAATTGCATATTCGTAAAGCTTATCGAAGTAGTTTGATGAGTAACATACTTCACCACTCCACTCAAAGCCCAACCAGTTTACATCTTTCTTGATAGACTCAACGTATTCGATGTCTTCTTTTTCAGGGTTTGTATCGTCGAAACGCAGATTACATTGACCCTGGTAGTCCTGAGCAATACCGAAGTTCAAACAGATAGACTTAGCATGACCGATATGCAGGTAGCCATTTGGCTCCGGCGGGAATCGAGTATGCACGCTAGTGTGTTTACCATCCGCTAGATCTTTATCAATGATCTGGCGAATAAAGTTTGATGGACGAGCATCAGCTTCACTCATCTATAGCACCTCAAAAATATTAGTATTGTCAGAGAAAACGGAACCCTGTATCCAAGTATGGTTTCACAGAGTACATTGTTCCTAATGATCCACAATTCTAAGCAATTAGACAACAAGAACTCGCTCTAAAACGACAATATTTATCGAGTTAGCGTGAAAGCAAAGCAGATTCAAAGGGCCTAAACGAAAAAAGGCCTCCTGCGGAGGCCTTTTGCGATGTTGTAGTATCAATTGTTTGCAATACCAATAACAAACAATCACACCACTATTAAACAGTTAAGCTGGTAGCTGAACACCACTTAAGTCTTCATCTTTAGATACATTCTTCATCTCACCAGCAACAATCTCTGCTAGTGGACCAAGAATAACTTGTAGGTTGTTTGTACCTAGCTTCACAACTCCCATAGCTCCAAGATCTTTCAGAGTTTTCTCATTGATAACGCTCATATCTTTCACAGAAAGGCGCAAACGAGTAATACAGGCATCGATAGAACTTAGGTTGTCATGACCGCCAAGTGCCTTCAAGTACTGACGAGCAAGCTCTGAAGAATTGCTTGATCCAGCCACGTTAGATGAAGCTTCTTCATCATCTTCACGTCCCGGTGTTTTAAGGCCAAACTTAACAATCACGGTACGGAACACGAAGTAGTAAACCGCAAAGAAACCAAGACCTTGTACAATGAGCATGTACCAGTTTACCGCTAGCGGGTTACGAGTCGACAATACTAAGTCGACTAAACCAGCAGAGAAACCGAAACCTGCAATCCACTGCATTGATGCCGCGATATAAACTGATAGACCAGTCAGCGCTGCGTGAAGAACGTACAGTCCTGGAGCAAGGAACATGAATGCAAATTCAAGTGGTTCTGTTACACCTGTAAAGAATGAAGCAAACGCAGCCGCAATCATGATAGATGCCACTTTCTCTTTATTCTTTGATTTCGCAGTATGGTACATCGCTAGAGCAGCGCCTGGTAAACCAAACATCATGATTGGGAAGAAGCCCGCTTGGTACATCCCCGTAACACCTACCGTTGCCGTGCCTTCAGCTAATGATTTCGCACCGCCAAGGAAGTTTGGAATGTCATTAATACCAGCAACATCAAACCAGAACACTGAGTTTAGTGCATGGTGCAGACCAACAGGAATTAGAAGACGGTTGAAGAATGCGTAAACACCTGCACCTGCTTCACCCATACCTTGAATGCTTTCGCCAAAACTGACCAGACCGCCGTAAACTGATGGCCAAACGTACATCAGGATGAACGCAATAACGATACCAGCAAAAGACGTTAGGATAGGTACGAGACGCTTACCAGAGAAAAACGCCAGCGCTTTGTGCAGCTCTACGTGAGAAAAACGGTTGTACAACTCAGCAGAAACAATACCAACCAAGATACCGACGAACTGGTTATTGATTTTACCAAATGCAGCAGGTACTTCACTTGGGTCAATGCCTTGAATTTGTGATACTGCACCAGGGGCCAAAAGCGTTGTGACAACTAAGAAGCCCACGAAACCTGAAAGTGCAGCGGCGCCATCTTTGTCTTTAGACATTCCGTAAGCAACACCAACAGCGAACAATACTGACATGTTGTCAATGATCGCTGCACCAGCTTTAATAAGAAATGCAGCAAGTGCACTGTTTGCGCCCCAGCCATTTGGGTCGATCCAGTAGCCAATACCCATGAGTATTGCTGCTGCAGGAAGTGTGGCAACCGGCACCATAAGCGCCTTACCCACCTTCTGGAAGTATCCGAGAATGTTCACCTTAAGTTCCCCCTATAGGATTAGATGTTATGTTGAATGACTTATTTCAGCCGTCCAATTTAGTCATCCTAAGTTTATGATATTAATTTTGCTCCGCAAATTAAAAGCTCACCGTTTGTGATCATAATCACCACAATTTGCCCTTTCGGAAGGTTTTTGCTAGCGAGATCATAAAACTTATTTTATTATACGAAAAAATGGCGTTTTAAAGATAATATTCTCGCACTTTATGCAAGGCAGAATCAGTGTTATTTTGGTATCTAGGCGGGTAAATCACTGTAACTTTGCTCTGAAAAAGAATCATAAAAAACCATACAATTATTACTTTTCAGTTAGTTACTATGACAATAACATCGATAAAACGCGACTTGCTGTATGTGACTCGTTATCTAATTCAGTGATACAAACTAAGTACCCATATGACTGAAGCAGTCTCTACTTAGATAACGATATAGAAATTGAATTCTCATCTATAAGGACTAGCTGACTATGTACGCGCTAAGTAACTGTAAAATTTATACCGGTAGTGATGTTCTTACCGATCATGCGGTCATCATCGAAAACGATCTTATCCAATCTATTGTGCCGGTTTCTGAGCTACCTCAAAGCATCGAAGTAAAAGACCTTGCAGGCGTTAATCTAAGTCCAGGCTTTATCGATCTGCAGTTGAACGGTTGTGGCGGTGTAATGCTAAACGATGCAATTACCCCTGAAACCATGCAAATCATGCACCAAGCAAACCTCAAATCTGGCTGTACTAGCTTCCTGCCAACACTCATTACGTCATCTGATGAAGATATGCGAACTGCAATTGCCGCAGCTCGTGAGTACCACAACAAGTATCAAAATCAATCGCTTGGTTTACACCTCGAAGGTCCTTACCTTAACGTCGCGAAAAAAGGCATCCATAACGTCGATTTTATTCGCCCATCAGACGAAAGCATGATCGACCTTATCTGCGCAAACGCCGATATCGTAGCGAAAGTAACACTAGCACCTGAGCATAACGACCCAGAGCATATTGCGCGATTAAAGGCTGCTGGCATCGTGGTTTCAATTGGCCATACAAATGCAACCTACGCCGAAGCACGTAAAAGCTTTGAAGCAGGCATTACTTTTGCTACACACCTCTTTAATGCAATGACACCAATGGTTGGTCGTGAACCAGGAGTTGTTGGTGCAATTTACGATACTCCTGACGTATACGCTGGCATTATTGCTGATGGTTTTCACGTCGACTACGCAAACATCCGAATTGCTCATAAAATCAAAGGTGAAAAGCTTGTTTTGGTGACGGATGCCACAGCTCCAGCAGGTGCTAACATTGATCACTTTATTTTTGTCGGTAAGAAAGTATATTACCGAGATGGTAAGTGTGTTGATGAAAATGGCACGCTAGGCGGCTCAGCTTTGACAATGATCGAAGCAGTTCAGAATTCAGTTGAGCACGCGGGGATCGCTTTAGACGAAGCTCTACGAATGGCCACGTTATACCCAGCAACAGCAATTGGTGTTGAGGATCGCCTTGGCCGAGTTCGAAAAGGGATGGTTGCAAACCTGACTATTTTCGATCGTGACTTTAAAGTAAAAGCGACGGTTGTTAACGGACAATACGAGCAAAATTAAGCATGAATGGCGGACAGATTGGTAATGTAGATTTAGTAAAACAGCTTAACAGCGCTGCGGTATATAGGCTGATTGATCAGCAAGGTCCTATCTCCCGTATTCAAGTCGCGGACGTGAGTCAGCTCGCGCCTGCTAGTGTTACCAAAATAACCCGCCAACTTTTAGAGCGCGGCCTTATTAAGGAGGTCGCCCAACAAGCTTCAACTGGTGGTCGTCGTGCGATCTCTTTGACTACTGAAGTCAAACCTTTTCATTCGATTGCCGTTCGCTTAGGTCGAGATTACGTACAGTTCAGTTTATACGATTTAGGTGGCACCGCGCTTGCAGAAGATCAGCATGAATTGCACTACACTAACCAAGCAGACTTAATCGCAGGGCTTATCGATTTATTAAAAGATTTCGTAAGCCGTTGCGAAGACAAAATTGATCAACTCATCGCTATCGGCATCACTTTACCGGGCCTTGTTAACCCAACAACTGGCGTGGTCGAATACATGCCTAATACCGATATCGATAATCTTGCTCTCGGTGAAATTGTTGGAGAGAAGTTTAATACAGCATGCTTTGTTGGCAACGACGTACGTGGCATGGCGTTGGCTGAGCACTACTTTGGAGCAAGCCAAGACTGCCAGGATTCTATTTTGGTTAGCGTCCACCGCGGTACTGGCGCAGGTATTATCGTTAACGGCCAGGTTTTTCTTGGTTTTAACCGCAACGTCGGTGAAATTGGTCATATCCAAATTGACCCGCTTGGTGAGCAATGCCAATGTGGAAACTTTGGCTGTTTAGAAACCGTAGCTGCAAACCCAGCGATTATTCAACGAGTGAAGCAACTGATTACTCAAGGATACGAATCAAGCTTAACCGACCTTGAAAACATCACAATTGAAGCGGTATGTCAGCACGCAATGAATGGTGATGAACTTGCGAAACAGAGTTTAGTGCGAGTGGGCAACCAGCTAGGTAAAGCGATTGCGATTACGGTTAACTTATTTAATCCACAGAAAATTGTAATTGCTGGCGATATTACTGCAGCACAAGATATTGTTTTCCCTGCAATTCAACGCAACGTAGAGAATCAATCTCTTAAAACTTTCCATAACGACCTCCCTATCGTGGCTTCTCACATTGATAAGCAGCCAACGATGGGCGCATTTGCGATGATTAAACGCGCTATGCTAAACGGAGTTTTGTTACAAAAGTTACTGGAAGACTAAGTTTATACAACCAATTGAGTTACAATCTCGGGCTGTGTTTTTACAGCCCGTTTTTGTATATCAGGAATACAGCTCAACAGTATGGAAATTATTCTAATTACAGCCGCTTTTTTAGCTGGTTTTATTGCGCTTAAATGCAGCCTCCCTCCCCTCGTTGGTTTTCTACTAGCTGGATTTGGCTTGCATGCATTTGGTTACCAAAGCAATGACGTTATTGTCACTCTCGCAGATCTTGGTGTTACTCTTCTTCTGTTTACTATTGGACTCAAACTCGATGTAAAAACCCTGCTGTCCAAAGAAATATGGGGAGGGGCAACCGCCCACAACATACTCTCTACCGCTTTTTTTGCCCTAGCGTTATCCGGCTTAAAACTACTGGGCTTGACTTCGCTAGCCAGTATGGACGGCAGCCAAATCCTGCTTTTAGCTTTTGCACTATCGTTCTCTAGTACCGTTTTTGCCGTAAAAGCATTGCAAGAAAAAGGCGAAATGAACGCGACCTACGGCACACTCGCGATCGGTATCTTGGTTATGCAAGATATTTTTGCCGTAGTATTCCTGACTGCTTCAACCGGAAAAGTCCCAGAATGGTATGCCATCGGTTTGTTCGCACTGCCTTTCCTTCGTCCCCTATTCTATAAGCTGCTCGATAAAGTTGGCCACGGCGAAATGCTGGTGCTATTCGGTATTTTCTTCGCGCTTGTTGTCGGTGCTGGGCTATTCGAGTTGGTCGGGATGAAACCAGACTTGGGCGCGCTAATTTTAGGCATGCTACTCGCAGGTCACCCAAAAGCCTCAGAACTATCCAAGTCATTATTCAATATGAAGGAGCTCTTTTTAGTCTGCTTCTTTTTAAACATTGGTTTATCCGCCTCATTGAGCGTGAATGGCGTCGTTCTCGCCCTGCTATTTATCTTACTGCTACCAATCAAAGGACTCTTGTACTTCGTCACTATTAATCATTTTAAGTTTCGAGTACGTACCTCTTTGCTCGCCTCTTTATCACTATTTAACTACAGTGAGTTTGGTCTTATTGTTGCAGGGTTGGCCTATAAAATGGGCTGGATGCCAAGTGATATGCTTGCTGCGATTGCGGTTGCGGTGTCGGTATCCTTTGTAATTTCCGCGCCACTTAACCGCCTTAGCCATAAAATTTATCAACATTCAGGTAAGTGGCTGCAAGAGACAGCGGTAGAAAAGCTCAATCAACGCGACCAACTCATCAACCCAGGTCATGCCCAAGTATTGATCTTAGGTATGGGGCGTATTGGAACGGGCGCTTATGATGAGCTACGTTCACGCTATGGCAAAATTTCATTGGGTATAGAAATTCGTGAAGACGCTGCACACCATCATCGTTCAGAAGGAAGAAATGTGATTTCTGGTGATGCCACCGACCCGGATTTCTGGGAGCGAATTTTAGATACAGGTCATGTAAAACTGGTTCTGCTTGCAATGCCACATCATCAAGGTAACCAAACAGCACTTGAACAGCTTAAACGCAGAAAATATAAGGGGCAAATTGCCGCTATCGCCGAATACCCAGATCAATTGGAAGGCTTACTTGAAAATGGCGTTGACGCAGCATTCAATATATATAGTGAAGCTGGTAGCGGTTTTGCTCGACACGTCTGTAAACAACTTCAGCCTAAATTCACACCAATTAAATAAGCAACAGCACTGATATTTTTTGAAAGGCTTTCTATTGATAGAAAGCCTTTTTTGTATAGTTTTTGTACCAAACCTTAATC
>NZ_WXWS01000686.1:0-8795 GCF_009904715.1 Vibrio sp. V42_P2S4T144
CTCGTAAGCCAAAACAACGATAACAACTACTCACTTCAGCAAGTTATTGACACAACCGCATCCGATGACGATTACATCGCAAAAATTCCGCACGAAACGCTGTTAGATAGCAATGGGCGAGTAGAGGATGTCATCTATTACATTCCTTTTGTAAGAGATATTTTGGGTGACAGCTTTAAATCGGTATCAGAAAACAGTAGTCAAAAGTTAGTCATTCAAACCGTCGATGAGTCTGATAACGAAAGCACTCCAAGAGAAGTATATTTTAGAAGTAGCTTTGACCTACCAACCATAAAAGTGGTGACACCATTTATTGGTGCGCGAGCTCAACTTGAAGGGTTGAGCCCAAGTGGTGAATTCACTTCACTTGCAAGTTGTACCACTATCCAGCAACTGGAAAGTGACCAGTCTATGGCTCTTGACGTAGCGAGCTGTGAAACCACAACTGACGTAGTGAATTATGATTTCATGCGTGTTCGTTTAATTGGTATCGAAGGTAGTGAGCCATACTATTACCAATGGAAAAGAGATCCAGGGACCAAGAAAGTAACGGTTGACTTAAACAAGGCCAATATTGGTGTGTATTTTAAGCTCAAAGGTTCTCAAACTTACTATATTACTGAACTATCGACATATCAGACTGGTTTGTTTGATTTCCAGTGGGATCAAGTGACAGCGGGAGAGAAAACTTCAGAACGTGCGATTCAAATTCTTGATGAGGTGCGCTACGCGTTATCAGGTACGAATAACAACTCATTCTTTGGGTTTGATCCAACGGTTGTGTCTTATGCAACCAATGAAATGCTTACGACTAAAGCGATTCCAGACAAGCCATCAAATGACTATCTACACCGATTCCTTGTTGAAGCAATTGATAGTATTGCCGAGAGAATGCCAAGAAATAACTCATTAGATTTTGCATCTGCTATTTACGATGATTTTAGCTACGATGGAAAAGCAAATGGTATAGGGGCCGGAGGAAGTCAAGTTACGCTCGATTCTTACACGTTTGGCGCTGAAACTTACCGAAAAGATCTGGCGCAATCCTATTATGAAATCATGGCGAGCAAATACGGTATTGAGACCAATATCGCGCAGCTCTATGCTGATGATATTTCGATGGCTAATCCTGACTTAAATGGTAAGAACATTTTTGATACAGAGGGTAGCAGTATCGATACCTTGCCGCCGCAGCCAAAATTAACCATTGAAAGCGGTAGAGAGACGATGGTTGGTAATAGGCTTTATATCGCTGGCGAGGTTGTTTCTAAAATTGTCCTAGACGATCCTTCTGGTATTGTAGGAACCGACGCTTACGGTCCGAAGTTTAGCACGATGTGGTATCAAGCTAATGAGCCAAATATTGAAATACCACTGGACATCAACATCGTAGAAAACTCAGACAGCAGCAATGCTTATCGAAAAGAGTACTTCTTCACCCTTAACTCCCAGTCTAGTGAACTAAAAGATATTATAGAGTTTGCCGTGGAGACCAGTGCTATGGACCCACATGGCAATGCGTATGGTTACAATGGTAAATCTCCGTTTATAGAATCGGTGTTTATTGATAACGACTTCCCTAAGGCCAGTTACCTTCCACCGAATGATGTCGATGGTAAACCTGTAGAAAACGGTATTTATTTAAATGCGAACAATACTCATGAATTAACCTTCAAGGTTGAGGATATTGTTGGTGATAAGCTTGCCTCGAGGGGCCTTGTTTTCTATCAGCAAACCGGTGAAAAAGTAACATATACACCAGAAAACTTTGCAAGTAACTCGAAAGACGCGTTTAAAGTCAAACTATGTACGGGCGAGATTTGTTCAAATCAAGGCTCTACGATTTATCCTGGTGATGGAGATTGGTTAGTTGTTGCCGCAGCAGAGGACAACTTAGGTAACTCCGTTTCAGAGTTAACTAGCACCGCTCCGAGATTCAATATTCGTATCGACTCTGAAGCCCCTATTGTAAAAAGTGAGCAGGTTCAAAGCCGTTTAGGTGGTAATAACCAATGGACACCTGTCATTGATTGGGGGACGTTAAGCTCTGGCAATAACGTAAAAATAGATTTGCGCCGCGGATCTGGTCAGGCTCTGACATTAGAAAGCTGTGACCCTCTAACAGAGGCGTGTGACGTACCATACCTAGTTGGTGAACAGCCTGACGTCAAAGTCCAACTGGTTTCAAAAGCATTTGATTACGATGAATGGAATGAATTTTACGTCACTGCGACGGACAACGCTTACCCTGCCAATGTTAGTACAACAGGGAAATTTACCTTCCAAGTCGATAACAAAGGCCCTGAAATCATCCTAAACACGCCTTGGGTTGAAGACACATTGTCTAAAGAGAACTATGTCATAGGGCGTGAGTTCAATGTGCGATTTAAATCCGTAATAGACGATTCAGACCTTGAGCAAGTCTCGCTGTATCAAAGTGGTAAAGATTCGCCAATTAAGACAATTGTGCCAACGGATTCATCTAAAGAGTTTGTCATGTCTCTTATCAAGAGTGACACAGATAAAATAGACATTTCTGAAGATGAAAAAACAACGTCATTGTATGTAAAAGCAACCGATATATATGGTTTTGAGTCTAGTTCTAACACGCACAAGGTTATTCTTGATCGTGATGGGCCAACATTAGGATTAAGTGGTTTCAATGCGAATGACTACTACTTAGGTAACTATGTCTTTGACCTAACGGCGCTAGACCTAAATGCTAACGGTGATGTTTCAATTAATGGCGTAAATAGAGAAAGCCTAGAGTATTGGACGTTTAGCGATCTGGAACCATTACCTGGCTCTCCTGGTACAAAAATCAATGAGGATCTCAAAGTGAGCCTTGGTGATTTAGGTACGGGTACACACAAGATTCGTTTAAAAGGGTCTGATGTTCGTGGCAACACAACCTTAACCAGTGATGAGCAAGATTTTACCGTCAAAGTGTACAACTCAATCCCGCAGGTGACGCTGGCGATGAGTTACACGGATGGAACGCCAATTACAAACAACACCATCTATCAAGATGGGAATATCGTACTTACGCTTGATATTGTTGATGATAGTGGCGTTGATCGAATTGACTCAACGTATAGATTCTCTGGAGAGCAAAACGGGACTAACTTTACGTTCTCAGAAACCGCAGATGGCACTTGGACTGCAACGTTGCTTTCTACACAAATTGCCAAAGATGGTAATTATGAACTTGATATCAAAGTTTATAACAAAGTTCGTTACCTTGATGAAAAAGACCGAAAGGTTGGAAAAGTAAACCAAACCTTTAGCGTACAGCGTGAAGGCGTGGTTCTAACAGTTGAAAGCCCGCTGGACTTCCAAAATTACTTATCTGATGGTGTTCTTGATGTCACCTTTACTACATTGAGTGCGGTCAAAGCCAAAACGTTAGAGTGTTGGGTTCGTGAAGAATACAACTCTCTAGATGCGCCACCAACTAATGAGCAACCAACTTCTGGTGTTATCAACGTATCGCAAGAACCTTACAGTTGTAGTGTCAATGTTGGGCAAAACATGACCAAAGCACCTGTCACTTTGATCACTAAAACCTTGGGTACAAATGGGCGTGAAACGATCAACAAGTTCAATTTCTCGATGGTGGATATTGATGCACCGACAGTCGTGGATGGTAACTCATACAGTTTTAAAGGAAGTGATGTTTGGTTTGATGAAGCTTTGAAGAAGAAGATGCTCACATTTGAGCTCTCTTTTAATGATGCTTTATCAGGCGTGAATACCGAAAGTTCAGATGAATATCCAAAGTTGGTTCGTAATCTTGGCAACAAAGCTCATACACCAACGACTTGTGCCAAAGGTGTTGGAAATATCAAGTGTACGTATTCTGAATCCTATGCCGATATTATTGATGGCCTGAGTACAACTCAAGAATACAAAATCAAGAACTTATCTGATTTAGCAGGAAACTTGACGCCAGAGCACGATCTACTGCTTGAATTACCTAAAGGTTCGGTAGTCGTTGAAATTACTGATCCGGTTGGAAACACAACCATTAATGGTCAGCAGCTTGTCGCCAAGTTCAGAATTAAGCTGTATGAAAACTCTAGACTAGACAATGTGATGGCCAGATTTGGAACGGAATCCTACAACTATAAAGATAATCCGGAGAAGTTTGCACAATTAGAGGTGTGTGCAGATGATCCAACCTACAAGTGTTCAACATTTACAAGTGAACTTCCTAGCGATGCGGATGGAAAAACGATCAGGACAACGATTACTGCAACGGATGTGTGGTCGAGAGTCGGTGAAGCGACCGTTGATATTAAAGTTGACAATACATCTCCAAGTGTTGGCGATGAGATTATCGTAACTGAATCGCCAACAAATCCAGATAACGTTCGTTTTCGTTTCGACATAACGGACACTGGTAGCAGCCTGGCAAAAGTAAACTATTCGGTTTTAAACCCAAGCTATCAAGAAGAAAGAGTAGAGGATGGGAACGGTTCATCTACGTACTTTGAACTATCAAAATCTCAGTTAGAGGGGCGTGGTTCAATCACGGTTGATATCAAAGCGACAGATAGCGTCGGACTGTATTCTGATATCAGAAAAGTCATTGATATTAGTGTTCCTAAAGTCACGATTGATTTCGATGGAATTACGAGTTTGCAGGGTGGGAAACTGTTTTTAACCAAGGCGAGCCAGCCATTCACGGTATCTACGGTGGAAGGAGAAAGAGTGAAAGCTTCACAGTATTCTGTGGAGCTTATTCCAAGCCTCGGTGATTCCTTGCGTTACTCAGGTGATGTTATCTCATCTAGTGGTAATGGAATGATGAACTTTGCCGTCGATAACCAAGGGTCATATACCCTTAAAGTGACAGTGACGGACTCAGTTGGAAGAGAGAATACAAGCTTTGAATTACTAGGCAAAAGTTATGATGGAAAGGTTATCGAATCTATTGTTGATTATGACGCTCCAAGTATTTCGGGCTTAAGTGCTAATCAAACCTCTAAGGTGCCGACAAACGATAAGTATCAACTAGAAATTAGTGCATACATTACAGATAAAAATTTAAATCTCGTCACGTCAAAAGCGGTGAGTGGTGGCAGCACTGTGGCTCCTCAAGCGATTACTGAGCCAACAACCGAAGCGGGGCCTTATGTCATAAGCTACTTGTTACCGAAAGGCGATCATACGATCACGGTAGCAGCAACAGACAAAGTGGATAATAAGAACGAGAGTTCTATTGACGCACATGTGGAAGCTGCAACCGTTCCCGGGCTAAGTATATCTACTGCTTCAAGCGCCCCTCTTTTTGGAGGTGAAGAGATTACACTTACGTTTAACTTTACAGAAAAAGTTACTAACTTTGATATCTCAGATGTCCACCTTGTCGCTAGTGATAACGGCGCAACAGGAACGTTAAAGCAAGATACGTGGTCCACGTCAGACAACGTTACGTGGACGGTTAATTACATCAGTCCAGAAAAGCAAGATAAAAACATAACAATACAGGTAGAGGATGATAGCTACCAAAGTACCAACACCATTCCTGGAAAAGGAAGCAGTTTAAATATCGCGGTTGAAGGAACCTTACCAAAACTGACCAATGTGACATTTAACCCTGAGCATCAGAGCGTGGGGCAAAGCGTGAGTGTCTCGCTTCAGTTTGATAAAGAGCTCCAAGAGGCGACCGCTACGCTTGGCGGAAATCGCATTAGTTCTCTGTCAGCAACGGCAGATAAAAAGGTCTGGGTTGGTGATGTACAAGTTCCGAGCACCGCGCTGTTAAGTGTCGACTTGGTTGTTAGTCAGTTTAAAGATTTGACTGGCAACATAGGTGAGGATAACACCGCTCACGAATTGCCAATCACGCCAACCTTAGCTATTAAGCCAGTGGGCAATGTGGATGAAACGCATGCCGCCACACTACAATTCGAAGGCACGTCGACACGTTTTGACGGTCAGTCCCTGCGTCTTGAAGTGAAAGCCCAAGGCAGCGCGACGGTACTAAAAAGCGGCAGCGCGACAGTACAAGCCGGTGGCACTTGGACCAGTGACGCGATGGATATGAGTCACCAAACCAATGGCACTTATACTGTGATGGTGACGGGGACGAACTCAGCGGGTATTGAAGTGAGTGAAAGCCAGAGCTTTACACTCGCGCAGTCTTTGCCAACGTTGACTAACGTGACGTTTACGCCTGAGCACCAAGCCATCGGCCAAAGCGTGACGGTAACGCTGGAATTCGATAAAGATCTGCAATCCGCCGCAGCGGAGTTAGGTGGTACCACGATCACTTCATTAGTGGCAACCGCGGACCCAAGCGTTTGGACTGGTGATGTGGTGGTACCAAGCACGTCGGAGCTCAAATTGGGGTTGCTTGTTCGTGACTACCAAGACTTCTCAGGGAATACCGGAAGTCAGAGCACGGCTTACTCCATGCCGATCACACCAATCTTAGCTATTACGCCAGTGGGCAATGTGGATGAAACGCATGCCGCCACGCTACAATTTGAAGGTACGTCGACACGTTTTGATGGTCAGTCCCTGCGTCTTGAAGTGAAAGCCCAAGGCGGCGCGACGGTATTGAAAAGCAGCAGCGCAACGGTACAAGCCGGTGGCACTTGGATCAGTGACGCAATGGACATGAGTCACCAAACCAATGGTACTTATACTGTGATGGTGACGGGGACGAACTCTGCGGGCATTGAAGTGAGTGAAAGCCAGAGCTTTACACTGGCGCAGTCTCTGCCAACGCTGACTAACGCGACGTTTACGCCTGAGCACCAAGCCATCGGCCAAAGCGTGACGGTGACGCTGGAATTCGATAAAGATCTGCAATCCGCCGCAGCAGAGTTAGGTGGTACGACGATCACTTCATTAGTGGCAACCGCGGACCCAAGTGTTTGGACTGGTGATGTGGTGGTACCAAGCACGTCAGAGCTGAATGTGGCGTTGCTTGTTCGTGACTACCAAGACTTATCAGGAAATACCGGTAGCCAGAACACGGCTTACTCCATGCCGATCACGCCAACCTTAGCTATTACGCCAGTGGGTAATGTGGATGAAACGCAAGCCGCCACGCTACAATTCGAAGGTACGTCGACACGTTTTGACGGTCAGTCCTTGCGTCTTGAAGTGAAAGCTCAAGGCAGCGTGACGGTACTAAAAAGCGGCAGTGCAACAGTACAAGCCGGTGGCACTTGGATCAGTGACGCAATGGACATGAGTCACCAAACCAATGGCACTTATACCGTGATGGTGACGGGGACGAACTCAGCGGGCATTGAAGTGAGTGAAAGCCAGAGCTTTACACTGGCGCAGTCTCTGCCAACGCTGACTAACGTGACGTTTATGCCTGAGCACCAAGCCATCGGCCAAAGCGTGACGGTAACGCTAGAATTCGATAAAGATCTGCAGTCCGCAGCGGCGGAGTTAGGTGGTACAACGATCACTTCATTAATGGCAACCGCGGACCCAAGTGTTTGGACTGGTGATGTGGTGCTACCAAGCACGTCAGAGCTCAATGTGGGGTTGCTTGTTCGTGACTACCAAGACTTATCAGGAAATACCGGTAGCCAGAACACGGCTTACTCCATGCCGATCACACCGACCTTAGTTATTAGCCCAGTGGGCAGTGTGGATGAAACGCATACCGCCACGCTAAAATTTGAAGGCACGTCGACACGTTTTGACGGTCAGTCCCTGCGTCTTGAAGTGAAAGCACAAGGCAGCGCGACGGTACTAAAAAGCAGCAGTGCAACAGTACAAGCTGGTGGCACTTGGACCAGTGACGTAATGGATATGAGTCACCAAACCAATGGCACTTATACTGTGATGGTGACGGGGACGAACTCAGCGGGCATTGAAGTGAGTGAAAGCCAGAGCTTTACACTGGCGCAGTCTCTGCCAACGCTGACTAACGTGACGTTTACGCCTGAGCACCAAGCCATCGGCCAAAGCGTGACGGTAACGCTAGAATTCGATAAAGATCTGCAGTCCGCAGCGGCGGAGTTCAGTGGTACAACGATCACTTCATTAATGGCAACCGCGGACCCAAGTGTTTGGACTGGTGATGTGGTGGTACCAAGCACGTCAGAGCTCAATGTGGCGTTGCTTGTTCGTGACTACCAAGACTTATCAGGGAATACCGGTAGTCAGAACACGGCTTACTCCATGCCAATTACACCGACAATACACCTAGACGTTATCAACGATGTTACTGGAGTGGAAAGCGTGACAGTAAGTGGTAGCAGTGAACGGTTTGAAGATGGTGAGTTCATAGATATTAAAGCAGTCGACGCTGATGGTACAGAAGCCACAGGCATGGCTACCGTGCTTTCAGACTCATGGACAACTGATTTAGATCTTTCAGGACTGAAGGAGGGGGTAGTGACGATTTATGTAAATGGTACCAACAAGCTTTCCGCCTCTGCCGAAGAGGCTCAAGCAACATTTAACTATGATCGTTTCGCAAGTACAGCCTCCTTAGGTTCTGTTTACAACCGATATTTTAGTGAGAACAAAACTTTAAAAAATGCGGCATAAATAAAGCGAGCGTTTAGCTCGCTTTATTTCTTTGGGATTTTTTGTGATATTTATCAAAATAATTGCCTTTATTGATAAGTTACTCGAATTAATGAATCGTCTTAATACAAGGCTGAATAACTATAATAACTAGGCCAATGTTGCTTTTAGGTGTGTATGAAGTGATTGTGATGGTCGCTCGGCAGGTGCTGTGGTGAATGTGTCGCGTTGAAAATCTTTTTAAATATTATATATTTACGCTCGTTTCTATACTCTGAGTATAGTGT
>NZ_WXWS01000607.1:0-8770 GCF_009904715.1 Vibrio sp. V42_P2S4T144
CATTTTTGTTTACTGGAAATATTAAATTAGCCACCGGCTAATTTGACTGTCATGCCTTTCTTTTCAAGATGTGCCTTGATCTTGTCTCTAGCATCACCTTGAATCTCGATATTGCCATCTTTTACAGAGCCACCACAGCCACAGACTTTTTTGAGCTCTGCCGCTAATAACTTTAAAGGTGCATCATCCAAGTCTAAACCTGTAACAATGCATACGCCTTTACCTTTACGGCCTTTCGTTTGGCGCTGAATCCGAACAACACCATCGCCTTTAGGGCGAGATACTTTTTCTTCTTCCGGTTTAATTCGACCGGTTTCTGTTGAATATACCAGAGTCATTCTATTGTTTCTTTTGTTGTTGAGCTTGCATCGCTTTTTGCTTTGCAACCAAATAAGCTTCGATATGTCGTTGAATAGCGGCTTTACTGCCCTTAATCAGTTTACCATTAAACATACAGTACCAAGAGTTAGGTTGGCCTGTATCGTTTTGAATAGTATAGCCGTTAAAGACCTCTGATTTTGCAACACCAGTTTGCTGCACTCTTTGTCCGAGTGAAGCAAACTCTTTGGGATCAATAATCGATGCGGTGTCACACCACCAATCAATGCTTTTCTTTACCGCCGTCAAACTGCCCTGTAAGACGTGGTTCTTGATTTTAACCTTCCAAACACTGCCATCTGATCCGACTGACTGCAGGTTAAAACCTCTATAATTTGAAATCGCCATACCACTGAGTCATCTGTTTAATGCGTTGATATAATCATAATTGCTACTGAGCAATATTCAAATACGGCTTGAATAATCCTTGCTCTAGAAAACAACTTGTATCATAAAACGCGTCTCGATAACGTTAATCACTTTGCACTGTTTATACAATCTTCCAAGAACTCATGAAATTTGTGCCCGTTGTTTTGAAGCATTTTAGGGAACATTGAGATCGGAGTCATTCCTGGAAATGTGTTTACTTCGTTTAAGTAAATCTCATCATCTTCCGTTAGGAAAAAGTCGATACGAGATAAATGACGAAGATTCATTTGTTTAAATACCGTCTCTGATGCGTGTTGGATGGAATCTAATTGTATTTGAGTTAGATTCTTCGCCTCAACTTCTGTGAGCGAGTGACTTGAACTGCTGTACTTTTCATCGTACGAGTAAAAAGCACCATCAGGCGCGATGACCTCGCCTGGCTTAGTGATATGTAGTTGGCCATTCATCTCATATGCAGCAACTTCAAGTTCTCGAGGTTTTACTGCTTTCTCAACCAACACTTGGTCAGAAAACCCAAAAGCATCATTTACTGCATTAGAAAGCTTGCCTTTTTCTGTGACACTGTAACAGCCAACGGAAGAACCTTGGCGAGCGGCTTTAACAAAAACTTTTCCCCACTTTTCAAAGGCTTTATGAGCTTGAACGTGAGCTTCTTCATCGTTTCGCGTTAAGAATAAGTATGGCGTATTGGGTATGCCAATAGCGTCGTACCAAAGCTTAGATGTGATTTTATTGAAACTATTGCTACTCGCTTCTGGCCCGCAGCCAAGATAAGGAATACCTGCGATTTCAAACAGAGATTGAATGTCGCCTGTTTCGCCAGGAAAACCATGTATACAAGGCACGATGAAATCAATGGTTTGATTAGATTCACTTGAGCACAACTGCTTGGTATTGAGATCCAAGTAAACCAACTCACCTTGGTTGGTCATCCAACCTTCGTTTTTTATTTCTACGCGTGTAACGTGAACGTCTTCAATAAGATTTAGTTGTTGTTCGACAAAGTTTGCAGACAATAATGAAATCTCGTGCTCAGAAGAGTCACCGCCGCATAGTAAAAGAATATTTTTAATCATGAATCCATCTTTCCGTGACCTACAAAAGATACTATTTATTATGATAAACCTTTGAAGTGTGACGTACAGTAATTTTAATGTGAGGAATGTTGTTCGAATAGGATTTGAGCAAATAAATAAGGGAGCTATTCGCTCCCTTATTTGATGTGTTAATTTAATTTGTTAAGCGTTGGGTAAGCTGAGTTTTTGATTGCATCAATGCTTTTAACAAATGGTCTTAACTGCTGAAATTGAGCTGGCAAAGTCGAAATCGCTTGCTTGGCTTCTGCGCTTGTTGCGTAGTCTCCGTATAAAACTGAGAACCACTTAGTACCGTTTACAACTTTGTAGTTTTCCCAAATTGGCTGACCGTTCTGTGGCAGCTTATTTGCAAACTGATCGACTTTAGCTTGGCTACCCACAGCTGCGACTTGAATGGTATAGCCGAATCGTTGAATGCCAGCTTGCTTTTTACTTGGTGGTACGATCTTAACTGGCTTCGCCTGCTCTTTTGGCGTTAGCTTGACTACTTTCTTTTCTTCAGGCTTTGCCGTCATTTTCACAACAGTTGGTTGTACGTCTTTTTCTACTACAGCGTTTTCAGACGCCATAATTGGTTTAGAGATACGATCTGATTTGTAGTCCTCTCGGTAACTTTCTGAGGTCACATCCGTGATGTAAGTTTCAGATGCACAAGCAGAAAGCAGAACTGACAAGCCGATGATTGCGATTTTTTTCATGAAGTAACAAATGCTCTGGATAAATATTACGATAAATCATGCCGATAGCAGGGCCGTTTATCAAGCATCAAATACAATAATCTGTGATTTTGATGTGATGAATAACACAAACTCCATAAGCATCGTACACATTTTCTGCAATGTCTGGTCTGAAGATGTTTTATCAGTAAATTATTCGTTTATGATTGATATGAAACCGAGAAGCCAACGTGACTTACAAACGGCCAGGAGTCAGCATGAATAAACTACATAAACTCTTTAAACCCAACTCTGTGGCCGTTATTGGGGCATCTCAAAAAGCATTGCGAGCAGGACATGTTGTGATGCGCAACCTTCTACAAAGTGGATTTGGTGGCGCGATTATGCCAGTAACGCCGCGATATAAAGCCGTATCTGGCGTGATCGCTTACCCTGATGTAGCTTCCCTGCCCTATACGCCAGATATTGCAATTTTGTGTACGAACGTTTCACGTAACGAGCAATTGCTTAAAGAGCTAGATGAGAGAGGCACACCGTTTGCGATTGTTATCTCTGATGACCCTAATCCTTTAGATATCTCATCATTGAACATTCGAGTCTTAGGCCCAAACAGCTTAGGTATCATCCTTCCTTGGCACAATTTTAACTGCACGTTTTCCCCTGTTGCAGCTAAACCCGGAAAAATTGCTTTCATCTCACAATCCGCGGCGGTTTGTACCACGGTTTTAGACTGGGCAAATGATAAGAACATTGGTTTTTCTTCGTTCATTTCGATTGGGCGCGGACAAGATATCGATTTTGCAGATTTGCTCGACTATTTGAGTATGGATGGAAACACTGAAGCTATTCTGCTTTATGTTGATAATATCCAAGACGCTCGCCGATTTATGTCTGCTGCGCGCGCCGCTTCACGTAACCGACGTATATTGGTGCTAAAAGCGGGCCGATCTAAAGAGATGAATACTTTTGAGCAGCAAGACGGAGATACACTTGACGTAATTTACGATTCGGCTATTCGCAGAACTGGTATGTTACGAGTCAGCAATACGCATGAGCTTTTTGCCGCGGTAGAAACACTCACGCATTCTGTGCCACTTCGTGGAGAGCGTTTAGCGATCATCACCAATGGCGGCGGCCCTGCTGTTATGTCCGTTGATACTTTGATTGAACGTGGTGGCCAACTCGCAACGCTTGATGACGCTTCCATTGAGCAATTACAAGCAGTACTTCCATCCAACTGGCGTGCTCGAAATCCAATTGATCTGTCTGGTGACGCAACCCAAAAACGCTATATTGATACCATTAACGCACTGATGAATAACGACTGTGCAGATGCGATATTGATTATGCATAGTCCTTCTGCTGTTTCTGATCCTCTTGAAACTGCTCAAGTCGTTATTAATGCCATCAAATCTCACCCTCGGCATAAGCATTTTAATATCTTGACCAACTGGTCAGGAGAACAAACGTCGAGAGAAGCGCGACTGGCCTTTACTCAAGCAGGCATTCCAACCTATAGAACACCTGAAAGTGCGGTTGTAGCATACATGCACTTGGTCGAATACAGACGAAACCAGAAACAACTAATGGAAACGCCAACGACGGCAGAGCCATTACATTCTGGAAGTGTGAGTTCAGCAAAAGAATGGGTAAACGAACGACTACTGGATAAAAACACAGTCACCTTGGATACGCATCAAACCAGCCCATTATTTAAGCTGTTCGGGTTTAACGTTTTGCCTACGTGGATTGCATCTGACGACATTGAAGCCGTTCATATGGCAGAAAATATTGGATATCCTGTTGCGGTTAAATTGCGTTCTCCAGACATTCCTCATAAATCGGATGTTCACGGTGTTGCTCTAAATTTAAGAAACAGTCGAGAAGTTTCCAACGCAGCGCTATCCATTTTAGATACCGTAAAGCTCAGTTACCCTTCCGCCAATGTACATGGGCTGTTAGTACAAGGGATGGCAAAGCTCGGCAGCGCTGAAGAGCTACGGATTAGTATTGCAGTAGATAAAGTCTTTGGACCAGTGATCTTGCTTGGTCAAGGCGGCTCTGAGTGGAATATCGCCCAAGATGCCGTCGCTGCACTTCCTCCTTTGAACATGACGCTTGCGCGCTACCTTGTCGTTGTTGCCCTAAAGTCTGGAAAGATTCGCCTGCAGAAACACAAAGATGCGCTCGATATTACTGAGTTGTCGAAGTTCTTGGTTCGTATCTCCCAAATGGCAGTTGAGTTACCAGAAATACAAAAACTGGATATCCATCCAGTACTAGTGTCCGGAAGCGATTTAACTATCCTTGATGCAGATGTCACACTGTGTAAGTACGAAGGAGACGCCCAAAAACGGCTAGCGATTCGCCCTTTCCCGGCAGAGTTTGTCGAAACGGTGACGCTTCGAGATGGCCAACCTATCCTGCTCCGTCCTATCTTGCCAGAGGATGAGCCGCTGCATGCTCAATTCATTAATAGCGTATCGAAAGAAGATCTCTATAAGCGTTTCTTTTCTGAAGTTGGAGAGTTCAACCATGAGGCTTTGGCAAACTTTACTCAAATCGACTACGACCGCGAAATGGCGTTTGTTGCGGTAGCGTTTAATACTGACGGACCGTCTATCATAGGGGTAGCCCGCGCATTGATTACACCAGACAATAGTGACGCTGAGTTTGCTATTTTGGTTCGTTCAGATTTGAAAGGAAAAGGTTTAGGCAAAGTGCTGATGCAGAAAATAATCAGCTATTGCAAAGTTAAAGGCACAAAGCAAATGTCTGGAATGACCATGCCAACAAACAGAGGGATGTTGATGTTGGCTCAGAACTTGGGGTTTGAGATCGATGTCCAGTTTGCAGACGGTACGGCAGATATGGTGCTCCCTTTAAATCGAAAAGCGCAGCATTAGCGATGACTTTTACTTCTTACATTCGGTAATCAATGGGAATCTAAGAAGTAAAAGTTACGTTGTTACTTTAGTTTCCAATTCTTTTTTAAGTACTGAATACACCAGGATTTTGCCTCACCCATAGTGTTCCGGCGCCATGCCAAAATAATATCCATCGGCTGTTCTTCAGTGCCTTCGATTCGTTTCAATACACCACTATCAATAAGAGGTTGTGCAATTTGGCTTGGTAATGTACCAATACCTAAACCTGCAGTGAGCGCTTCTACTTTTGCCGTAAAGTTGGTGACGGTCAAGCGAGGCTGTTTTTGAATGATATTAATTGAGAGCGCTGGTTGCTCACGTGCGGTATCTGCAATAGCAATAATCCGATACTTTTCTCGCGCTGCTTCATCAAACTTACCACTACGCTTGTGAACATAGTGATCAGCGGAAGCTACCCAATACATACTCATTTTACCAATTTTTTCTGACTTAACTTCTTGAGGAAGCGTATCCAGTGATGGGCAAATCAGTAAATCAGCTCTCCCCGTATTCAACGACTCCCAGCTACCAGCCAGAATCTCCTCTTGCAGCCTGACTCGAGTTGAGCTGACCTCGGCCAGCGCATCAACCATCGGGAAAAAATTGGATATAGGAATAATGCCATCAAAGGCAATGGTAATATCCAGTTCCCAACCATTCGCCAATAACGTTGCATCGTTCACTAACTTTTCACTGGCTTGTAAAATGGCTCTTCCTCTTTCAAGAATAAGCTTACCTGCTTCAGTAAAATGGGCTTTGTGACCAGAGCGATCGAAGATAATAATGTCTAAATCTTGCTCGAGTTTCTGGATTTGATAGCTCAGCGATGACGGGGCTCTGTCTAACTCATTCGCAGCAGCAGCAAAACTCCCTCTTCGATCAATAGCATCTAGAATATGGAGTGCTTCTAACGTAATTGGACTCTGCACATGGCCTCTCTTAATGTGACATTTATCACATTCGTTGTATTTGGATGAACTTATCAAGAACTAACGACAAATTATATAACATATTGATAACTAAAGACTAGGAATGCTAATAGCCTAAGAAGAAGATTCAATACAAATCAATAAATGACAATGGTAATGATAGTAATTACCATTTAGATCCATTAATATCCGCGTGTTGTTACCTATTATGGATCTAAGGTATTGAAGCCAATGTATAAAAAATCAATTTTGTCAGCCTCCATTTTAGTTGCCCTTTCCCATACTGCTTATGCGGAAGAAGCTTCTAAGTTTGAAGAAGTCGTTGTGTCGGCCACCCGTACCAACCAAACCATAAACACTGTTGCTGCTTCTGTTGCTGTTGTATCAGAGAAAGACATCGAAGAAAACATGGTAAAGGACTTGAATGATCTATTCGAGTATACGCCAGGTGTTACTGTTAATGGCACTCAACGCCAAGGCGTCCAAAGTATTAACATTCGCGGGATGGAAGGTAAACGAGTTAAAATCTTAGTAGACGGTGCATCTCAACCAGGTGTATTCAGCGGTGGACCATATTCGTTTATCAATTCTAGTGCCGTTACTGTCGACCCCGATATGCTAAAGAGTGTCGAAATTGTTAAAGGAGCAGCTTCTAGCCTACATGGTAGTGATGCAATTGGCGGTGTTGTCGCATTCGAAACAAAAGATCCGAAGGATTTCCTCAAAGATGGCAAAGACTTTGGTGGTCAAGCTAAACTCTCTTATTCATCGGAAGATAACTCTTTTAGTGAGCATGTAGCTTTAGCAAAGCGTTTCGGTAGTACAGAAGCACTTGTAGCCTTTACACGCCGTGATGGTGCAGAGCTACAAAATTTCTCTAAGGCGCCTTACGATAACTATTCTGTGGACAACCAAGATTATTACAAAAACGATCTATTGGTAAAACTTCAATCTCAATTGAATGACGCTCATCGCTTGGAGTTTTTGGGAGAAGTTATTTACAACGAGACTGACTCAGAGATCGCACATAAAAGTTACAAAAACTTCAACGCTGAAGACACAACCAAGCAAAATCGCATTGGGCTCAAGCACATTTGGTTTGCAGATGCAGCTATCTCGGATACGATCACGTCCAAGCTTACATGGATTGGTAAAGAAGAAAACGGCGTCTCTAATCGCTTTATCGAAGCTAGCCCTGGTTACCCACCTTACGTACCGCCTAGTGGTGACAACCAACAGAAAAAAGATTACGAATATACTGAAGACAAATTTGAATTCGAAACTCAGTTAGATAAAGAGATTCAAAATCACTATATTGTTTACGGAATATCGTACAAACATAGTGACATCAGTAATACCAATCGCGAGTTTAATTCCGATCCTGGCACGCCAGATACTGTTTACGTTTACACACCGGATGCAAAAGAAGAAAGCTTTGGTTTATTCTTGCAAGATGAAATTTCGCTTCTTAATGACAAGCTAATTCTGACTCCAGGTGTGCGTTACGATTACTTCTCTACTAATCCTTCAAATACTTCTGAAGAGTCATTCGAGAAGTTTAGCGACTCTGCATTAACTGGTCGTTTAGGAGCAACTTACTCTATATCGCAACCAGGCACGATCTTCGCGCAAGTGAGCCAAGGGTTCCGAGCGCCATCGTTCGACGAGCTTTACTACACCTACGATAATCCGGCTCATGGCTATACCAACCGCCCTAACCCAAATTTGGGATCTGAAAAGAGTTTGTCTTATGAGCTTGGTTACCGTCATAACACTGCAGCGTCGGCAACTGAAGTAGCGTTCTACTACAGTGATTACAGTGACTTTATTGAGCAAACGTCATCAAACAATGGTGGTTTAACTGAATTCACAAATATCAATATTAGTGAAGCAAACATTAAAGGGGTTGAGCTCTCTAACCGTCTTGATTGGCATGCCATTGCTGGTCTTCCATCAGGCGTGACAACTCGCTTTGTTGCAGCATACACAGAAGGTGAAGATGGTGATGGTAATCCTTTGAACAGTGTAAACCCATGGAATGCCGTAGCTGCTGTAAATTACGATTCACCAAATGCACTTTGGGGGACAAGCCTAAAAGTAAACTACACGGCTAAGAAATCGAACAGTGATATCAACTCTGATGGTGATAAAGGCGGAATCAAAGACCAAGTTGCTTTGCCGTCTGCGACAGTCGTTGACTTAACGGCGTACTACAAACCAATGAAAGATATAACCATTCGTGCTGGTGTTATGAATCTAACGAATGAAGAATACCATCTTTGGAACGATGTTCGCGGTAAGACTGAGTTAAGTCGAGACAAAACGCAAGCTGAGCGTAATTATAACATTAGTGTTAAATACGAGTTCTAAAC
>NZ_WXWS01000066.1:0-8760 GCF_009904715.1 Vibrio sp. V42_P2S4T144
GAAATATTTAGTAACTGGCGCAGCGGGTTTTATTGGCGCTAAAACCATTGAAGTGCTTTTGAGTAAAGGTGCGAGTGTTGTTGGTGTAGATAATATTAATGACTACTATGATGTTAATCTTAAAGAAGCTCGACTACTGACGATCAACAATAGTGAGCGATTCGAATTTGTAAAGATGGATCTCTCGGATAGACAAGCTGTAGCTGATTTCTTCGCTAACAACCAGTTTGATTGTGTTATCCACTTAGCAGCTCAAGCTGGTGTGAGATACTCTATAGAAAACCCGATGGCCTATGCGGATTCTAACTTAGTTGGTCACCTAAACATCCTAGAGGGTTGCCGACATTCAAAAGTTAAGCATCTAGTTTACGCATCGTCATCTTCTGTTTATGGCTTGAATCAAAAAACACCTTTTGAAACAAGTGATACGGTTGATCATCCAGTTTCTTTGTATGCGGCGACGAAGAAATCAAATGAGTTAATGGCACACTCATATTCTCACTTGTATGACTTACCGACCACTGGATTGCGGTTCTTCACCGTTTACGGTCCATGGGGTCGTCCTGACATGGCACCTTTTATTTTCACTAAGAAGATATTAGAGGGCGATACAATTGATATAAACAATAATGGCGATATGTGGCGAGACTTCACTTACATTGACGACATTGTTGAAGGTATTGTACGTATTTCTGAGCTTATCCCTCAAAGAAATGACGACTGGACCGTTGAATCCGGTACGCCTGCTTCTAGTTCTGCTCCATATTCTGTTTACAATATCGGTCACGGTAGTCCAGTTAACCTTATGGACTTCATCACGGAAATCGAATCTGCGCTTGGTATTGAAGCGAAAAAGAACTTCCGCGAGATGCAGCCTGGTGATGTGTATAAGACTTATGCTGATACCTCTGATTTATTCGAAGCGACTGGCTATAAACCTCAAGTTGGTCTTAAACAAGGCGTTCAAGCCTTAGTTGATTGGTATCGCGAGTTTTATAAGGTTTAGGTAGTTAGATGAAAACGGTTGCGATTTCAGCAAATACAAGTTGGTATTTATATAATTTCAGAAGAAACACCATTACGGCGTTGTTGGACGCTGGTTATCAGGTTGTAGCTATAGCCCCTAAAGATGATTATTCACCGAAACTTGAATCACTTGGAGCAAGCTTTTGTCATATCAACATTGACCAAGGGGGTACAAATCCTGTTAAAGATATTGGTACGTTTTTCTCATTTATCAAAATCTTTAAGAGCGTCAAACCCGATGTGGTACTGAACTTTACTCCAAAGAATAATATCTACGGTACGTTAGCTGGGCATTTTGTTGGCTCTAAGTCGGTCAATAATATTGCCGGCTTAGGTATGGTCTTTATTAATGAAGGCCTTACGTCTAAGATTGCCAGATTGCTGTATAAAATGAGCCAATCTAAAGCAAGTAAGATCTTCTTTCAAAATGAAGACGATAAAACGTTGTTTTTGGAGAACCGGTTAGCGCCATCGTATCTTGTTGATCGTTTACCTGGTTCGGGAGCTGATCTCAACCGTTTTCAAGTTAGCCCTGCAAATGATGACGGTGTAATTCGCTTTTTATTGATTGCCAGAATGTTGTACGACAAAGGCATTGGTCACTACGTTGAAGCGGCTCGCGCATTGAAGTCTAAACATGGTGATAAGGTTGAATTTCGATTACTAGGTTTTCTTGATGTTAATAACCCTTCAGCTGTCTCTAGTAGTGATATGCAAAAGTGGGTTGATGAAGGCATTGTAAGTTATCTTGGCACTTCTGATTGTGTAGAAGAGGAGATTGCGAAGGTAGATTGCATGGTGCTTCCTTCATTCTATCGAGAGGGAGTACCTAAATCGTTACTTGAAGCGGCGGCAATGGGGAAACCCATAGTAACAACTGACAATGTTGGTTGTCGTGAAACGGTTGACGATGGAGTCAATGGTTATTTATGTACTCCTCGTTCGACAGAGAGTTTAATTGAAAAACTGGATTTGGTGATCAACCTCACTCATCAAGAAAGGTTAACAATGGGACAATTCAGTCGTCAAAAAGTTGAACGAGAGTTTGATGAGCAGTTAGTCATACAAAAATACTTGGACGCAGTGGAAGATTGCTTTCAAAAAGAAAAAACTCAAGCAGAAGGCCTCAGTGCCAGCTAGCAAAACTAAATAAAATAAAGAGTTATGATCAAAAAGATTTCAGTGGATGAAGTAACGATAATTACCCTATCGTTGGCTTGTAGTTGTGGCGTCGCGGCAAACGAATTGCAGACGCTAAATTCTAACCAAAGCTTTAGTGGACTGGTTTTTAACCCTAATGCTCAAGTTAAAGAGTATGGCGACTTTGGTGTATCTTTTGCCCAAGGGCGCCCTTGGCTTGACGAGGTGCAAGGTTTAGATTCTATAAAAGTATCTTTCGGCCTCATTGAAGGGTTAGAGGCTCATGGTAGTATCGTTACTTATGATTATAACTCGAACTGTTTTAAAACAGGCTGTGGCGGTATTCGAGATTTATCATTATCACTGAAGTATCAGGTTCCCAATTTTTGGGGGAATGAGAACTTAGATTTTGCTTTGGGTATGCAAGATGTCGGTGGGGCTGCAAATAAGCTCATGACTAATTTTGCCGTCGCTGATTATACGTTTAATGCACTTCCCTTAAGGGTTTCTGCTGGTTTCGGTCAGTCAGAAGAGCGTTTGATGGGTGTTCTAGATGGCCCTTTTGGTGGCTTTGAATACCAACCTTTTGACTTTGTTCAACTAGTAGGAGAGTACGATTCAGTAGAATTCAACTCTTCTATAAAAGTGTTCACTCCCGATGATTTACTGCCTAATGATATAACCGCCTCATTAAGCTACCAGATTTATTCTGGTCATGAATCGGATGGTTCAAGCGTTTGGAGTGCTGCACTCTCGATGCCATTGATAACGGAATACTCTCGCTCTCGCGACTACGCGAAGAATAATATGACGTTAATGGATCGTTTAGTCGTTGAGCAAAACAAAGCGCAACAAGCGTCAATTTCCTCTTTGGTTAGTGCGTTAAAAAATGAAGGCTTCGTTAATGTTCAAGTGGGTGTATCAAATGACAAAGTTGTGGTGGCTGTAGAAAACCGCCGCTACAACCATAACCAAGTTGACGGACTAGGTGTCGCTCTGGGTATTGTGTCGAGTCATTTAGGTCAAAATGCGGCGCAAGATATAGGCGCTGCATCGGATCAATTTGAACTTGTGATGCTTGCCAACCAAAAACCAGTGGTCAGCGTTTTGTCTGACTCTAACTGTTACCAAAGTTTTGTCAATGGTAGCGCAGCTTGTGATGACATTCAGTTTATCACGCGCGATTTGTCGGAAAGATTAGACATGGTTGATTGGAAAACGGAGCGAGTTAATTCAGGCACTTTAGATTCGCAGATCGTGCTTTCTCCTATGGTAAGGCATGGTTTTGCAACCGAGTACGGTGTGTATGATTACTCTTTTGCTATGTCTAGCAACTTATACACCTACCTATGGTCTGGCGCGGCAATTGATGTTCGTCATATTTTACCTTTAGCAGAAAGTGACGATTTTGAAGAAGGTGGGTATTTCGAAGATAGCGCGTACGAGAACGAGATTGATCGTGCAATGGTGCATCAGTTCTTCCGTTTACCATATGTCGATATTGCTAACCAGGTCTCTCTAGGCTTGGTTAAGTCGGATTATATCGGTGCGCGCAGCGAATCAGCTTGGTTCTCTCAATCGGGCAACCATGAGTTGGGACTAGAGATGAGCTACTTCCAACATCAAGACGAAAAAGACAAAAATGGTTATGCGAATCCAGACCGCCAAACCTTTTTAACTCGTTACACATTCTCTATGCCAGAGTGGGATTGGCAGTTTAACGCAACTGCTGGCGAGTTTTGGAAAGGGGATGTTGGCGCAAAATTCACGACATCACATTGGTTTGAAGACATTGAAGTATCAGCAAGTTATCAGGTGACAAAGTTTAACGATACAGACGAAGAGCAGTTTGTCACTGTGTCAGTAAAACTGCCATTAACGCCATGGCGCGATATGTCGCCGGGAGTGATACAAGTTCGTGGTAACGAGGCTTATGATTTCAACGTTACGACTCGAGTTGGCAACGATACAAACTATTTGGCAGCAGGCCAGGGTGATGAACTCGTGATGGATAATAGTATGCTTCGCCGCTACTTTAACCGAGGCCGTTATGGTCAAGAGTACTTTGAGCAGAACAAGCTTCGCATTCGTAATGCTTATTTGCGTTACTTGGGTACTCAATTGAATTAAGTTGTGTTGCTAGTTAGGCTTTTAGTTAATTGCCGCACTCTACCGAGAGTGTCGGTGTTTTGATATGCTAGCGTCAGTTAAATAATAGGAAATAAAAATGAAAATTGCTGTAGCAGGCACGGGCTACGTCGGTTTGTCCAATGCCATGTTATTGTCACAAAACCATGAGGTTGTGGCGGTTGATATTATCCAAGAAAAAGTGGACTTGTTGAATGACAAGAAATCTCCAATTGTTGATGCGGAAATCGAACATTTCCTTGCAAACAAAGAACTCAACTTTATCGCGACGCTAGATAAAGAGCTGGCTTACAAAGACGCGGAGTTTGTTGTTATTGCTACACCAACGGATTATGACCCTCAAACGAACTACTTTAATACTTCTTCAGTTGAAGCAGTGATTAAAGATGTGATGGCAATTAATCCAGATGCAGTTATGGTGATTAAGTCGACTGTACCTGTGGGTTATACTGCGCGCATTAAAGAGGAGCTCGGTTGTCAGAATGTTATGTTCTCTCCAGAGTTTCTTCGTGAAGGTAAAGCTCTTTACGATAACCTACACCCGTCTCGCATTATCGTTGGTGAGCGTAGCGAACGTGCAGAGAAGTTCGCTAATCTTTTAGTTGAAGGTGCGGTAAAAGAAGACATCTCGGTTTTGTTTACTGACTCTACAGAAGCCGAAGCGGTTAAGTTGTTCTCAAACACATACCTAGCGATGCGCGTAGCTTATTTCAATGAGTTAGATTCGTATGCTGAAGCACACAACCTTGATGCTCGCCAAATTATTGAAGGTGTTGGCTTAGACCCTCGTATTGGCAATCACTACAACAACCCGTCATTCGGTTATGGTGGTTACTGCTTACCAAAAGATACAAAGCAATTGTTAGCAAACTACCAAGAAGTTCCTAATAACATCATTGGTGCAATTGTTGATGCAAACCGCACTCGTAAAGATTTTATTGCAGACTCCATTATCAAACGTCAGCCAAAAGTAGTGGGCATTTACCGCTTAATTATGAAAGCTGGTTCAGATAACTTCCGCGCTTCGTCTATTCAAGGCATTATGAAGCGTATTAAAGCGAAAGGTATTGAAGTAGTGGTTTACGAGCCGGTACTGCAGGAAGATGAGTTCTTCCATTCTGCCGTTATCCGCGATATTGAAGAGTTCAAACAAATGTCTGATGTTATTGTTTCTAACCGCATGGTTGAGGAACTAGCTGATGTGGCTGATAAAGTTTACACCCGTGACCTGTTTGGTAGCGATTAATTAGTCTTTATATTCAAAATAATGTAATAGGCTCCCTCAGAGGAGCCTTTTTTTAGTTGGTAATGGTTATGATTAAAAAATGTTTATTCCCAGCAGCGGGTTACGGTACACGTTTCCTTCCTGCAACTAAGTCGATGCCGAAAGAAATGATGCCAGTGGTGAACAAGCCATTGATTGAATACGGTGTTGAAGAAGCGATTGAAGCCGGTATGGACGGTATGTGCATCGTCACGGGTCGTGGTAAGCACTCGTTAATGGATCACTTTGATAAAAACTACGAGCTAGAGCATCAAATTAGCGGTACAAGTAAAGAAGCGCTGCTTGATGATATTCGTTCTTTGATTGATTCTGCGAGTTACACTTACATCCGTCAGCGTGAAATGAAAGGCTTAGGTCACGCTATTCTTACGGGACGTGAATTGGTCGGTGATGAACCGTTTGCTGTTGTGCTCGCGGATGACCTTTGTGTGAATGAGGACAAAGGCGTTCTAGCGCAAATGGTTGAGCTGTACAAACAGTTCCGCTGTTCAATCGTTGCGGTACAAGAAGTGCCGGAATCAGAAACGCATAAATACGGTGTGATTGCTGGCGAGATGATCAAAGATGATATCTTCCGCATTGATAACATGGTTGAAAAGCCAGAGCCAGGTACTGCACCTAGCAATCTAGCGATTATTGGTCGCTATATTCTGACACCTGATATCTTTGAACTGATTGAAAATACAGAGCCAGGTAAAGGTGGTGAGATTCAAATCACCGATGCGCTGATGCAACAAGCTCAATCTGGTTGTGTTTTGGCATACAAATTTAAAGGTCAACGCTTTGATTGCGGTAGTGTAGAAGGCTACATTGAAGCTACAAATTACTGCTACGAGAACCTTTATAAGAAAGATTCCAGTGCGGAGCTAGCGAAAAAGCCAACCGTGAAAATTGCCGAGCCAGCGTAGGTCGGAACTTTCTATTAGGTACTCCGACGGTACAACACAAACAAAAAGGGATGCATGATGCATCCCTTTGTTATTTCTACTCTCAGTAAAAACGAGATTACGCTTTTGCTTTAGCCGCTGCTTTAGCGATTGCTGCGAAGCTTTTCGCGTCTAGAGAAGCACCGCCAACTAGAGCACCGTCGATGTCTGGTTGTGAGAAGTAAGCTTCAGCGTTTTCTGGCTTAACAGAACCACCGTATTGGATGATTACTTGTGCTGCAACTGCTTCGTCTTTCGCTGCGATTAGTGCGCGGATAGAAGCGTGGATGCGTTGTGCATCTTCAGCTGTTGCTGCTTTACCAGTACCGATAGCCCAGATTGGTTCGTAAGCGATGATTGCGCCGTTTAGAGCTTCAACACCGTAAGTGTCGATAACTGCGTTGATTTGACGTGCACATACTGCTTCAGTTTCGCCAGCTTCGTTTTGCGCTTCAGATTCACCGATACAGAAAACAGGTGTTAGACCGTTTTCTTTTAGGAAGTTGAATTTCTTAGCGATGAACTCGTCAGATTCGTTGTGGTATTCACGACGCTCTGAGTGACCGATGATGATGTGAGTAGCACCGAAATCTTTCAGCATTTCTGGAGACATATCGCCAGTGAACGCACCGCTGTTGTTTAGGTCAGTGTTTTGAGCACCTAGGATGATCTTGTTACCGCCTTCAGCGATTACGCGCTCTGCTAGGTCGATGTAAAGTGCTGGTGGAGCGACTGCTACGTCAACACCTTCAACGCCTTCAAGTTCAGCGTTAAGACCAGTTAGCAGCTCAGTTACCATTGCTTTGCTGCCGTTTAGTTTCCAGTTACCCATCACTACAGGACGACGCATAGGAATATCTCCCTTATCTTTAATGTAAATAGTCAATTAATGTAAAAAAATCTACGTAGGAATATAACAGAATAATGTGAACAGATCATGATTGGCGTCATGTCTTGTCCGGCTTTCTTTACTGATTCGACCAAGCATCGATCCTGTTATTTTTGTCAAAAGCAACCGATTGGTGATCGCGTAGACAGAATGATAGTTCATTCCTCGGAAATTGCTGCTGAGATTGGTATTACTACGCGCTGGAATTAATTGTTGTAGAAAGGAATCAAAATGCCAAATCTCGTTTTAGAGTATTCAAACTCGGTGGAAGAACGCGTCAATGTTCAGGGGTTGCTGGAGGATTTACATAAAACGGCGTTAGAAAGTGGCCTCTTTGAACTCGCGTCAGTGAAATCTAGAACGCTCCGGTGCCACAATTGGTTAATAGGAGAGGAGGGTGATAGCCTCGACTTTATCCATATCAACTTTGATTTGTTATCTGGTCGCTCCCAAGAACAAAAGCGAGAACTGTCACGAGCCTTGATGGCGACACTTCAAGAGCAAGCCAGTCACGTGCACAGTTTAACAGTCAATATCCGAGACATAGATATAGATAGCTTCCAAAAGGTCGTGAACTAGGTTGCGCTGAATTGCCCGAGAATAGCGAGGGGTTATTGCTACGAATTCTCAGCCTGGCTCTGCTTATTGTAAGGTCGTTGTGGGCACCCAAGCTATCGGTGTCCTTTCCAAACTATATCGACTCGGCTAATCTATAACCTTTCTACTTTGGGGTAAAATTTGATGTCGACTAAAGAGTTACTGTTTTCTTTTCAAGGACGTATAAACCGTAAAACCTACTGGATTTGGAACGTCATTTACTATGTGTCCATTCTAGGCTTTGGTGCCGGTATTAGCCAGCTGCTTCCTACTCTCTCTTATGTGCTTCTTCCTATTTTCTTGGTGGTTCTGTTGATCCCTGATTTGGCGATCACCACCAAGCGTTGGCACGACCGCAACAAATCGATATATTGGCTAGCACTGAATATTCCGTTGATTATAGGCCGAATTGCCACGCCAATGACTAGCCCTGCCGCGCAAGAGCCGTCGACCCCACAGATGTTCGTCGCTTCCATTTCTCTGATTTGTGGTTTATGGATTCTAATTGAATGTGGTCTCTTAAAGGGGACATCAGGACCAAACCAATATGGCCCTGAGCCGGAGTAATTGCCTCAAGTATCGTGCGTGCTGAAAGTAGATTCTTAGTCTCGCTAAGGCTCGCTAGAATGACGAACTCTTTTGATTTAGATACTGTTAAAGCCACTGTCATTCTGAACAGCGAGGAATGAGCGTGGTCCAGAATCTATCATCCGGTTGAGCAGTGGTTAAGCTGAGCGGGAAAGAATAGG
>NZ_WXWS01000009.1:0-8694 GCF_009904715.1 Vibrio sp. V42_P2S4T144
ATACAATGCTTGGCTTAGAGTCAGGCGAATTAACACCTGAAAACAGCGAAGAGAAACACTTCATCAAGGTGTTAGAAAACCCTGGCAAAGCAAAAACAAAACTTGAGCGTACGTGGCTAAAGTACACCCAACTTGCTCGTGGTCGCAAGCGCTTCCATACGCTAAATGGTCGTAACAAGCCTGACGCCACAGAAGAATACATTGAAGAGAGTTTGGTTGAAGACGATTAATAACCAATAACCTAGTTCTCGCCTTTTTCTAGCAGTAGGCGAAAGCTCGTTTGACTTTACTGAGCGAGCAAGACAAGCTCATTTCTTCTCCTAAAGCCCAAGGGGCATTCTCCCAAGGGCTTTTTTAATATTTGGGTGATGACCGTTTACTTGGCGAGCGTCGCAATCTTTTTCAGAAAGCTCTCTTTCAAATGCTCTTGGTCATATTCCAAGTGATAGGTGTTGTGGAAGCCAATTTTTAGCTCAACACCATTCCCTCTCAAGAAAACGTTGTACCCATCGTAGTCAGAAAACGCTTCTACACCTTCATACATTTTACCAAATTCGGTTGGCGTACCGTTGTTCATCACACATTCGTAAGCCTGTAGTACTTTGCTCGGATCTAACTCATTTTTCATACCGAATTCCTCACTGGTTTACACATTTCAATTATGGTTAAAGAATGAGCGCCATGCCATATCTAACCCATAATATTTGAAGTTCGTGTGCGATTTCGCACTCTGTAGGTTGTTAAAAAACAAGGTTAAGTGCGAAGGCAGAACTTAATTTAGATCATAAATTTTATCTATTGATTCGTCAGTTTCATAATGCAATTTCTTTGTAAAAAATCGCCTTATAAAAGCATTTAGATATAAAAATCGTCGACAAAACCAACATTGGTTAAAGAAAAAGCAAAATTTTGACCTAAAACAATAGCAGTACGCCACTACTTATTTTATAATGCGAATTAATGTTTCAGTACATCGTCAATTCCAATAACTAGGGGCACAAAATGAGACTTATCCCGTTAACTCGAGCAGCACAAGTAGGTAAGTGGGCAGCTGCGCATATCGCTAAGCGTATCAACGACTTTAAACCTACTGCTGAGCGTCCATTCGTTCTGGGTCTACCAACTGGTGGCACTCCTCTAGCAACCTACAAAGCCCTAATCGAGCTTTACCAAGCCGGCGAAGTCAGCTTCAAAAACGTCGTGACTTTTAACATGGATGAGTACATTGGCATCCCTGCGGATCACCCAGAATCTTACCGCTCGTTCATGTACAACAACTTCTTTAATCACATTGATATTCAAGAAGAAAACATCAACCTACTGAACGGTAACACAGACGATCACGACGCAGAATGTAAGCGTTACGAAGACAAAATTAAGTCTTACGGCAAGATCAACCTGTTCATGGGCGGCGTGGGTAACGACGGTCACATCGCGTTCAACGAGCCAGCGTCATCTCTTTCTTCTCGTACTCGCATCAAGACCCTCACTGAAGACACTCGCATTGCGAACTCTCGCTTCTTTGACGGCGATATCAACCAAGTGCCTAAATACGCGCTGACTATCGGTGTTGGTACGCTTCTAGACTCAGAAGAAGTGATGATCTTGGTCACTGGTCATAACAAAGCTCAGGCACTTGAAGCAGCCGTGGAAGGTTGTGTAAACCATCTATGGACAGTTTCTGCACTTCAGCTTCACCCTAAAGCGGTGATCGTATGCGACGAACCAGCTCAACAAGAACTGAAAGTGAAGACAGTGAAGTACTTCTCTGAGCTAGAAGCAGAAAACATCAAAGGCTTTTAACCCATAGGATGGCAGCCTAGAAACACACTAAAAATACAAAACCCGTGTTGAACACGGGTTTTTTCTTATCTGAACAGCGGGGCTTAAGTCGTTAATAAGCTTTAATACCAAACTGACGAAGACGCTTAGGAAGCACTTCATCCAACTTGTCTAGTTCACTCGGTTCGACTTCGATAAGGTTGAAATGATGCTGCTTATAAACAGTACGAATGGTCTCACGGTCGGCCTGAGCCATCTCCCCATCGTCACTTCCCCAAAATTGCAAATAGACTTTGCCACCTGGCAAGTAAAAATCGCTAGTGACATCTTGGTCAATCGGCAACTGACGCTCATAAGCGTGCACAACACCAGCCAAGTACAGCCAGTTGTCGATGAGCAACTCCCCCTTAGAGCGCACGTAATGCCCATCTAATGTTCGGTGCTTGGCTTCAAATTTTTGGCGAAAGCTTGAGTACGATTTATCCGTAGAATGTGACTCCGCGTCTTGCCCTAAAAACTCAATGACAGACTGCTTAAGACGCTTGTTACGCAGCACCACATCGTGCCATACGACAAAGGTATTTTGTGTTTCTTTATCGGTTCTTTGCTGCCCACCAGCGCGCACACCAGCTTCAGTGACACTCCATCCCTCTTCGGATTTGGTCAACCAACCCAGTTCACTCAAAAGCTGGTTCATGCGCTTCGCATTCAATTTCAGCTTTTCACCCAGTTGTGTCGCGCTCAATGTTTTCCCTGAGCTGGGAGTCAGCTCAATATGTAAGTTGGTCGGCCAGACGATGAACTGGCCAAATTTAGGGTGATCCACATACTCACCGCCAAACTTTGCCCCTTCTTCGGTCAAAATCCACTTTTCATCTTGGCGAACGATGTAGCCTGCACGTTTGAGATCGGCAAACAGCAGCTTAGCTTCTACCTTGCGCATTTTCGCTAATGCCGACGTCGATATTTTTTCAGACATGTGGGTACCTCATGCTGCTGCAAAATTGAACACTATGTCGTCATAGTAACGCATTGATTTCACGGCTTGAAGTCAGGCAAACAAGATTTCGTGTTACAAATAGCAAAGCCAGCGTATAGGTGCTGGCTTTGTTATTTCGGTAAAAAAGCGAATGTTATTTAATAAAAGCGATGCATCCTTGCAAAATCACTAAATTCACAATGTCGATGAAGAATGCACCGACAATTGGAACCACCATAAATGCTTGTGGTGATGGACCATATCGACTCACGATGGAGCCCATATTCATGACCGCAGTCGGTGTAGCACCTAACCCAAAACCGCAGTGTCCGCTAGCGATCACCGCCGCATCGTAGTTGCCTCCCATCATGCGGAATGTTACGTAGTAAGTGAACATCGCCAACACTGCCGACTGAATAGCAAGAATAATAAGGAATGGGATCGCAAGATCGAAAATATTCCACAATTTCAAACTCATCAAGGCCATGGCAAGAAATAGAGATAGTGCAACCGTGCCAAGAATATCAACGGTTTCTAAATCAACCTTGCGCGCCTTCGTCACTTCCATGATGTTAGTGATAACAACACCAATAAACAGCGCATAAACAAAATCGGGAATCATTAACCACTTGATGTCAAAACTGCTTACCCAACTCTCCAGATACTTCGCGCCTGTCACGCAAAGTAGAATGATGGACAAGCTTTCAACGACTCTTTTCGCTGTGACACGATCTTCCTCATGTTCGTTGTACGTCACCAGTTCAGGGAAACTCTGATGACTTTGATTGGTGCGTCCGTATTCCGATTCCAAGTTGTGTTTGTTTAGTAGCTTTTGTGCAACAGGGCTGCCAATAATCCCGCCCATCACCAAGCCAAATGTAGCAGAAGCCATTGCCACCTCTAGAACATTATGCAAACCATACATTTCTTGAAAAGTTTGCGACCACGCAGCTCCAGTTCCATGTCCGCCAGAAAGCGTAATGGATCCGGCGATCAACCCCATGAGTGGATCTAACCCCAACGCTGTTGCTAAGGACACGCCGACCGCGTTTTGGATAAGAATGTAGACCGATGCCACAACTAGGAAGATGAAAACCTTCGCACCGCCTTTAACCAGTTGGGTGTAATTTGCCGCTAAGCCAACGGTTGCAAAAAACATCAGCATAAAGACGTTTTGCAGTGGTAAATCAAAGGAGACATCCACACCATTTAAGTGCATCGTCGTGATTACGCAAGCGACCACTAGACCACCAACAATTGGCTCTGGAATATTAAATTTTTTTAAGGTTGGTAACTTGGTATTGATGAACTGCCCTAAAAACAACACGCAAATTGCGACGAGGAACGACTCCTGTGGGCCGATAGATATTACCTGATTCATGAGACCTCTTTACTCTACTCTTTCTCATTCATTGAGCACGCGCTCAACGTGAGATAGGTGCCTAAGCCAGTCAGATTGCCTCTCGAAACTTTTGTTTTCTAGGCCTCCTTGACCATCAATTCTCATCAAGTAAGAAATAGGCAGACCTAAAATTATGCTAATTATCATTCGGTGAGAATATTCATTTAGAACAGGCGATAAGTGTATTGATGGGAAGAGAAAAACAACACTTCTCAACTTATGAGAAGCAATTAATTTCCATATAAAACAAAACCTCAAAACAACGACCACATAGGTGGATATTTAGAGCGAATGAGACAGGCGGATACACTAGGTTTTAAATTATTACTTTCTCTCTAATGCACTAGGTGTTATACATATATATAACACCATCTCAACCAAGAGATTCACTCATGACTAATTGGCATGATCGCCAACCGATATTTCGACAGTTGGCAGACCAGATCACGCAGCAAATACTGCAAGGTGTCTGGCAAGAAGGCGATGCTCTGCCCTCCGTCCGTAGCATCTCTGCAGATATGAAAATTAACCACCTCACCGTTATGAAAGGCTATCAATTGCTTGTTGATGACGGGCTAGTGGAGAAAAAACGCGGTCAAGGTATGTTTGTCGCTTCAGGAGCAAAGCTCAAATTACTCGCAGACGAGAAGGCACGTTTTCTTCAGCAACAAATTCCGCAGATAGCCGACACAATACAGCGTCTGGATATGTCACTCGACGAATTCATTCAACAACTAAAACCACACTTGAAAGGTGACCAATGAGCGCATTAGTCAGTGTAAACAACGTCTCCAAGCAATATCAGCAACAAGGAGAAGCACTGCATGAAGTGAGTTTCGACCTACATGCAGGACAAGTACTTGGCTTACTCGGCCATAATGGCGCAGGTAAATCAACGCTTATTAATGCCCTACTCGGTGCACATGAATATCAGGGCACTATTCGTATCAACGGATTTGAACCCATTATGCAACGCGACAAGATAATGCAGAGCTTATCCTACATCTCGGATGTCAACGTTCTGCCAGATTGGATGACCGTTGCTCAACTGCTTAACTATACCGAGGGCGTGCACCCAGGGTTCAATCGCGCCCAAGCAGATACGCTACTTCGTCAAACGGACATCAAACCTCGTGCGCGTATCAAATCTTTATCCAAAGGGATGAAGGTGCAATTACACCTCGCGATTGTGATCGCGACCAACACCCAAATCCTCATATTGGATGAACCGACACTCGGGTTAGATCTCGTGTATCGCGAGACGTTTTATCGTCACTTATTGGAATGGTTTCACGACGGCGAGCGCGTGTTGATCATCGCCAGTCATGAAGTATCAGAGATTGAGCACTTGCTGACAGATGTTCTGATTCTTAAGCATGGTCGCCCCGTTCTGCAAACCTCGATGGACAGTATCAGTGAAGACTATTTCATTCTTGAAGCCAACGACGAGCACCGCACACAAATTGAAGCGATGAACCCACTCTCGTCACAAAAAGGCCTCGGTTCAACGAAATGGTTACTCAAAGCCCAGTATGCCCAACAAGCAGAAACAATGGGCTCCATCCATGGGGTGAAGTTAGCGGATTTATTTTTAGCATTGCAGAAGGAGGCAGCGTAATGCGTTCAGTTGTCGCGATGTTGCAAAAAGAGTGGTTAGAAAACCCTCTTGTTTTACGTATTCCACTGTTTGTGTTGGCGTGTGGAGTTATTCTCTTTGTGAGTTTAATGAGTAACGACACTCTACAACACAATATGTTTTTCCAAATGAGCTTTGGTGGCGATGTCAGTGACATTCACAAAGAGCTTGGTGATGATGTCAATACGTTGATTACCGGAGGAGCAGGGCTGCTGTCTATCTTGTTAGCCGTTCAGTACTTCCCAAGAACGCTACGCAAAGAACGGGCGGAAGGCAGCATTATGTTTTGGCGCAGTATGCCTGTCAGTGACATAAAAACCCATTTAGTGAAGCTAGGATTTGGCTTATTGGTGATTCCGCTCGTCTGCTCGGTGCTCGTACTCGCTGCAAATTTAATGTTGTGGTTGCTGAACATCTCTACTGATCACCAATTGGCTTTATTGTACCGCCAAGCCTCGTTAGGTTACGTGCTGCTGCATTGGGGAGAGTTTTTAATCAGAATGTTTTTCGCCGGTATTCTGCTGTTACCGCTGGCATTAACTGCGATGGCTATTTCACAAAAAGTGAACTCACCACTGGTCATTTTGTTTATCGCCATTTATGCGCTGCGTTGGATGCCAATCGCCCTATTTGGCTATTACGGCCTAGATCAGTTCTTCTCCGAAGTGCTTTACCTTCCACTGCACGCCATTGCTGCACCAAGCCCATTTAATGCCATTCCTCAGGCGGGCTGGTTAAACGTTGGCATTTACGCTTTCATCGGCGTTCTTGGTTGGACAGCTAGCCTCAAGTTCAGCCGAACCATTCAATAATCCGTCGTCCGATAAACGGCCAAAATCGAGCCATAAAAAAACGGTCACAACCTGTGTTGTGACCGTTTTTATTTCGACCTTAGGAGATCATGAACTTAAATTTAACCAAGGAATGAAATGTAACCTTGTAAAATGATTAAGTTAACGATGTCGATAAAGAAAGCCCCCACAATTGGCACCACCATAAATGCCTGCGGCGACGGGCCAAATCGGTTAACGATCGAACCCATGTTCATTACGGCTGTTGGGGTTGCACCCAAGCCAAAACCGCAGTGCCCCCCTGCAATAACAGCAGCATCGTAGTTGCTTCCCATCACTTTGAACGTAACATAGTACGTAAAGATTGCTAAGACGACAGACTGCACAGCTAAAATAACCAAGAATGGAATCGCTAGATCGAAGATATTCCATAACTTCAAGCTCATCAGAGCCATCGCTAAGAACAGAGATAGCGATACCGTACCTAACATATCGACCGTTTCGGCATCTAACTTACGAATCTTGGTCACTTCCAAGAAATTCGTAATGATCACACCAATGAATAGCGCATATACGAAGTCTGGAATCATCAGCCATGAGATTTCATACGTGCTTACCCATTGCTCGACATACTTGGCCCCAGTAACACAGATCAGTAGGAAGAAGAGTTTCTCCACCACTTTTTTCGCCGTTACTTTATCTTCTTCGTATTCATTGTAAGTCACCAACTCCGGGAATTTCTCGTGAGTTTTGGCATCTCGACCACCACGACCATACTCAGACTCTATGCTGTTCTTTTCCACCAGACGCTGCGCTACAGGGCTACCAATGATACCGCCGATGATCAAACCAAAAGTCGCTGATGCCATTGCAATTTCTAAGACGTTATCCAATCCATACACGTCTTGAAAGGTTTGTGACCACGCAGCACCTGTACCATGACCACCTGACAGAGTAATCGAGCCAGCAATTAACCCCATCAAAGGATCTAAACCGAGCGCCGCCGCAAGTGAAACGCCAACGCCGTTTTGTATGATGATGTAAAACGATGCGACAGCTAAGAAGATAAAAACCTTCGCACCTCCTTTCATCAACTGAGTGTAATTTGCGGCCAAACCAACTGTCGCAAAAAACATTAACATAAACGTATTTTGTAATGGCAAGTCGAACTCTAAGTCGATGCCGTTGAAATGAAGAGCAGTAATCATGCAGGCCACAATAAGACCACCTACAATCGGCTCAGGTATGTTGAATTTCTTTAAAATCGGTAGCTTAGCATTAATAAAATGCCCCAGGAAAAGCACACTGATTGCGACCAAGAAGGACTCCAGTGCACCTACAGATATTAAATGATTCATATCGCCTCTTATTATTGTTCTCTTCATTCTCCGTAATGAATGAGTGTTAGTTTAACCTTCGTTCAATAGCAAATTTTCTCGCTTTATTGTTTCGAAAATACTCAAAAAGTTGGTGTAGATGCGCCTTAGGCTAGTTTAAGGGGCGCTCCTTAAGCGATGTGTCAGTTTTTACGCTGTTAGCAAGCCCTTAAATGTGAAAGGAGCTGATACAGCTCCTTCAAATGGCCCCTCGCAATACCTGTGCGTTATCGCTTGGGGTGTTGTGTTGTGAGTAAATTCTGGGTGACACTTTCTGAACCACTTCGGGCTCCCTTACTTAAACAGAATGTGTCAATTACTATCAAACAAAGTTCCTTCCCGTTGTAACCGCTAAACGCCGAGAGCGCGTTCAAAACAATTGGGTTTGCCTGTTCCTGTCGTAGCTTTTCAACTCTGGCTCATGGTGTATAAACGAGCCGAATCCAAGGAAACTCTCAGGCTGCAACAAACGTTTTCGTCACAACGGAGCAGGATTATAACATATCGCTGATAATTTTCTTCAATTCAGTGACATTCACCAACCCCATGGTTAAACCTTGCAATGATTAACTGCCTATTATCATTTTCACAGATAAAGATCGAAGCACAGTTACTCAGTAAGTTTCTTAGAAAACGATGCATAGCTAATAACTTCACCGCCGTTCTTATCCAAGAGGTCTTGATAAACGCCCTAGAGAACCAAGCAGCCGAAATATGCGATGTTATCA
>NZ_WXWS01000143.1:0-8669 GCF_009904715.1 Vibrio sp. V42_P2S4T144
CAATATGAACGGCATCATCAGCCTAGCGCCGGGCAGTGTTGGTCCAGCGCTGGCAAACCATATAATTGGCAAAGGCGATCTGCTTAAACTGAGTTCAGAGGTGATTAAGCCGTTCTACAAGCAAAAATCACAACGTGCGGTTGAACTGCTCCAACAAGCAATTACCGATGAGCGATTCCGCATCCACAAGCCGGAAGGCGCTATCTTCTTGTGGTTATGGTTTGATGAACTGCCAATCACAACAATGGAACTGTACCAACGCTTGAAAGCGCGTGGCGTATTGATTGTCCCTGGTGAATATTTCTTTATTGGTCAGCAAGACGAGTGGGATCACGCGCACCAATGCCTGCGTATGAACTACGTTCAAGATGATGAGATGATGCAAAAAGGCATTGCGATTATCGCTGAAGAAGTGGAAAAGGCTTACCGCGAAGGTAAATAGATGGATTGAACTCAGCCGTTCTTCTCTTTGAAATTACGGCTTTAAAATAGCGGATTTGAAAACCCCAAACTAAAAAGAGCGCCCATATGGCGCTCTTTCTCATTCTATAACTGGGTGGTTAACTGATTAGTTGTTCTCAATCAGGTTGTTACCACCGATAGCAATCTTACGTGGTTGCATGGCTTCAGGGATTTCACGAACTAAATCGATATGAAGTAGACCGTTTTCCATTGATGCACCGACAACTTTTACGTAATCCGCTAGCTGGAATTTACGTTCAAAATCACGTTCTGCAATACCTTGGTAAACATAGTTTTTGCCTTCTTCGGCTTTACGTTCGCCCTTTACAATCAACATGTTTTCGTTTTGAGTCAGATCGAGCTGTTCTTCAGCAAAGCCAGCAACGGCCATAGTAATACGGTAGTTGTGCTCGTCTTTTTGCTCAATGTTGTATGGAGGGTAACCGCCAGAAGTATTTTTCGCTGTATTCGCTTCCATCAGGTTTAGCAGACGATCAAAGCCAATTGCATTACGGTATAGTGGTGAGAAATCTACATTACGCATAAATCTATCCTCTTAATTAAGCAATAGTCTTAGTTCAGATGAGTTTCATCCTACTGGCGTGTTTATGCAAAAACCAACGCCGAACTAAGAGATTCTTATCATTCCACTGGCCTTGGTTTGGCTCGGAGACATGATATTGAATCTAAAGGTTTAAGTTGTGTGCTAAAACGCCATATCCTCTTCTGAGCGATCTCGTTTTAGCGATTTCAGAGGGCTGGTCTTCTAGTCTCTAGCAAGCCAGTCACCCTCTTCGTAACTAGATATAAGGTCGTCAAAAATGACTTTCAAGGGAAAAAATAAAAAATTTTTAAAGCATCCACTATCCCCTTGAACAGCTTAGTTCCTCATCACTTCGCGATCTGTGATAAAAAGCCCGCCGTTCTGGGGGGCTCAATCTACACTTTACTTGCGGGAGGATTTACGCGCTTTTACAACGTCCTTTTCTGCCGCCTTTTCCTGCTTTAGTTTGCGCTTTTCTTTTAGACTCAACTGCGGTTGTTTCTTTTCTTTCTTACTCATGACTTCACCTCTATTTATTGGCACAACAGACAACCACACAGCATTTTCTGAGCTGGTGGCTGCGATTGATGAACAATTTCAGTAATCACAAAGCAGCGTCGCTGATTAAAAATTTCCACTTCGAGCGCATCATTTTTAGCTCGACCTAACAGTCGAGACCCCAAATAAGAATCGACCGCGAGCATACCTGTCATGGGTTGCCCCTTACGCGAGCTGACCAATGTCATGCGATATTGATAGGCGCGTTCAACATCCACTAAGCGAACCGTGTCCCCAACCGCAATACGAGCTCGGTTACGGCAATGGGCTTGTTGCTCGCAGATTTCAAATAGCGATAACAACCTTAGTGGTGATTGATAGGTTAAAAAGCGACTGGTTAACCACCAAGTTCGCAGCGCCAAGCAGTACGCTGAGAACCAGCGTTCAAACATGATTATTTCCTTCTTAATGCCTTGTCTTACAAATAAATTCAGTGCATTGAACCGGAAGTGCATCACTTCCGGCTTAGTTCAGGAAAGTCATCACCATTTTCTTAGTCTCCTTATTCATCAGCTCTTCAGCACTATAGCGAGCAGAAAAAAGAAAGCAAAAACGCTCAAGCGAACAAAATGGCGAGAAAAAAAGAAAACAGAAATAAAATGGCAGGCTTGATCGGGTTGTTGGCAGTTAGTACCAGAAAAACATCCGCTTTAGCAGAAAGTGGCGATTTTAGCTGGTGGTACAACAAAAAAAGCAGCGATTTCTCGCTGCTTTTTACTATCACGAACAGTGTCGTTATACGTCTAGGTTCGCTACTTTCAGTGCGTTCTCTTCGATGAAGTTACGACGAGGTTCTACTTGGTCACCCATTAGCGTAGTGAACAGTTGATCTGCACCTACCGCATCTTCAATCGTTACCTGCATCATACGACGAGTTTCTGGGTCCATGGTGGTTTCCCAAAGTTGGTCTGGGTTCATCTCACCTAGACCTTTGTAGCGCTGACGGCTTAAGCCACGCATTGACTCTTTCACTAACCAGTCAAGCGCTTCTGCAAAGTTTGCCACTGGCATAGTACGCTCACCACGTTTGATGTACGCGCCTTCTTCCAGAAGTCCATCAAGTGCTTCTGATAGATCAGCCAACTTGCCGTACTCTTTCGAGTTTAGGAAGTCGATGCTAATTGCATGTTCGTGCGTCACGCCGTGAGTACGAACCACAATCTTAGGCAAGTTTAAGCCTAGCTCTTCGTGCTGCTCAACTTCGTAGCTGTACTGGCTTGCACCCACTTCTTTCGCATTCAGCTGTTCAATAAGCTGCTTCGTCCAAGCTTCCACAACTGATGCGTCATGGCATTGCTCTGGCGTTAGGCGAGGAGTGTAAATCAACTCGTTTACCAAAGCACTTGGGTAGCGACGGCTCATACGTTCCGCCAGTTTAATACCCGCATTGTACTGTTGAACAAGCTTCTCTAGTGCTTCACCAGCCAGTGCAGGTGCTTCTGCGTTTACGTGTAGCGATGCATTATCCAGAGCTAATGATACTTGGTATTGGTTCATCGCTTCTTCATCTTTGATGTACTGCTCTTGTTTGCCTTTTTTCACTTTGTATAGTGGTGGCTGAGCGATGTACACGTAACCACGCTCGATAAGCTCTGGCATTTGACGGTAGAAGAAGGTCAACAGTAGCGTACGGATGTGCGAACCATCGACATCGGCATCGGTCATGATGATGATGTTGTGGTAACGAAGCTTGTCCGGGTTGTACTCGTCACGACCGATACCACAACCTAGTGCGGTGATCAGTGTTGCTACTTCTTGAGAAGATAGCATCTTGTCGAAACGTGCTTTTTCTACGTTAAGAATCTTACCTTTTAGCGGTAGGATCGCTTGGTTCTTACGGTTACGGCCTTGTTTTGCGGAGCCGCCTGCCGAATCACCCTCCACTATGTATAGTTCAGAGAGTGCCGGGTCTTTTTCCTGACAGTCTGCAAGTTTACCTGGAAGGCCAGCTAGGTCTAGTGCACCTTTACGGCGCGTCATTTCACGAGCTTTACGCGCAGCTTCACGTGCACGTGCTGCATCGATGATTTTCGAACAAACCATCTTCGCTTCTGTCGGGTTCTCAATCAGGAACTCAGACAGTTTTTCACCCATTGCAGACTCAACAGCTGATTTCACTTCAGAAGAAACTAGTTTGTCTTTTGTTTGGCTTGAGAACTTAGGATCAGGCACTTTCACCGAAACAACCGCAGTTAGACCTTCACGCGCATCGTCGCCTGAAGTCGCTGTTTTCGCTTTCTTCGAGAAACCTTCTTTATCCATAAAGCTGTTCAATGTACGTGTTAGCGCAGCACGGAAACCAGCAAGGTGAGTACCACCATCACGCTGTGGGATATTGTTGGTAAAGCAGAAGATGTTCTCTTGGAAACCATCGTTCCATTGCATCGCCACTTCAACTGAAATGCCGTCTTCACGCTCAGAGTTAAAGTGGAAGATTTTTTCGATGATTGGCGTTTTGTTGGTGTTTAGGTGATCAACGAACGCTTGAATACCACCTTCATACATGAAGTGATCATGTTTGTCCGCTTCACGTTCATCAACCAATTTGATCGACACACCAGAGTTCAGGAATGACAGTTCACGCAGGCGTTTCGCCAGAATGTCATAGTGGAACTCAGTGTTAGAGAACGTTTCGGCACTTGGCCAGAAACGAATTTGTGTACCGGTTTTATCCGTATCACCCACAACGGCTAGTGGCGCTTGAGGCTCACCATGTCGGTAGGTTTGCGTATGGATATGGCCACCACGATGAATCGTTAGCTCAACTTTCTCTGATAGTGCGTTTACTACTGAAACACCTACCCCGTGAAGACCACCCGATACTTTGTATGAGTTATCGTCGAACTTACCACCCGCGTGAAGAACCGTCATGATTACTTCTGCTGCAGAGACATTTTCCTCTGAGTGGATTTCTGTTGGAATGCCACGACCATCATCGCTAACGGAAACCGAGTTATCCTCATGAATTGTCACAACGATGTCTTTACAGTGACCTGCCAACGCTTCATCAATTGAGTTATCCACCACCTCGAAAACCATGTGGTGAAGGCCGGTGCCGTCGTCCGTATCGCCGATGTACATTCCTGGACGCTTACGTACCGCATCCAGACCCTTCAGTACCTTAATACTCGATGAATCGTAATTTTCAGACATGAGTTTCTCTCTTCTAGTTTGACTCTATCCTGCCATGTTCCACATGAAACAATTTACCGTTATCGTCCAACATATCGGCGATTTGGCTTTCAGTGATAGAGCTTACAAATACTTGTGCGCCCGTCTCTTTTAAGCAGTCAGCAAGACGCTTGCGACGTTGGCTATCTAATTCCGACGCGAAGTCATCAATTAGGTAAATGCATTGTTTACCGGCCATCTCTGTCAGGTGTTGCCCTTGCGCTACACGCAATGCACACACCATGAGTTTTAATTGACCGCGTGACAGAACATCTTCAACGGGCGTTCCGTTCACTTTAATGCGCAAATCAGCTTTGTTTGGGCCACTAAAGGTGTATCCCAATGCCTGATCACGCTCAAAATTCTTTTCTAGTATCTCGTGGTATGGAGTGTCTTTATCCCAGCCACGATAATACTTCAATTGGATCTCAAATTCTGGCAAAAATGTCTGACAGATAGTTTCTGCGACAGTTTTCATCTGCTCGATGTAACTTGCTCGCCATTGGCTGATGTTTTCAGCCAATCCTGCCATTTCCTGATCCCAATAACTGAGCTCACGATAACTATTGGCGGTTTTCAACAACGCGTTGCGCTGCTTGTTCAGGCGCTTGAACCTTCCCCATGCTTGATAAAAAGCGGGCTCGGTATGAAACACGCCCCAATCAATAAACGCACGACGATGTTTAGGGCCATCTGTCAGTAAATCAAACCCTTCTGGGTGTATCAACTGCAGAGGCAGAACTTGTGCCAGCTGCGCTAATTTTTGTCCAGATTGACCGCCTATTTTAACCTCTGTTGAGCCATCACGCTGCTTATTAATGCCGATAGGTAGCTCAAATTGATCCGAGTTCAAAAAACGACCATGAACAAACAGTTCGTCACACTCATTTTGTATCACTCGTCCGGTGAGAGAGCTCTTGAATGAGCGGCCATGCCCGAGCAGATAAACCGCTTCTAAGACACTGGTTTTACCGCTGCCGTTCGGCCCGATAAGAAAGTTAAAGCCTGCTGATAACTCAATATCACAGGCTTTAATGTTTCGAAACTGCTGAATGATGAGACGAGAAAGAGGCATTCAGTTGGCTTATAGACGAATTGGCATCACCACGTACATGGCACTGTCATCGTCGGCATTTTCAATCAACGCGCTAGCGTTAGCATCCGACATCGACACACGTACATTTTCACAACGCAACGTGTTCAGAACATCAAGCACATAGCTTACGTTAAAGCCGATTTCGATAGCGTCACCTTCAAAGGTTACATCAAGCATCTCTTCCGCTTCTTCTTGTTCTGGGTTATTCGCGGTTATGCGCATTTCAGTATCAGCCAGATTCACACGCACGCCACGGAATTTTTCGTTGGAAAGAATCGCAGCACGAGAGAAGGCTTGGCGCAACTCGTCACAACTTGCTATTAGGGTCTTATTGGTGCTCTGAGGCAATACACGGCGGTAGTCAGGGAAACGACCATCAACCAACTTAGAGGTAAAAGTAAAGTTATTCACCTCAGCACGAACATTGGAGCTACCGATCTGAAGTACTACAGGCTGCTCTGGCGCATCCATCAACTTTACTAATTCTTGCACACCTTTGCGTGGCACGATGATTTGCTTCTGCGCAAAGTCTGCACCTAGCTGAGTTTGCGATACCGCCATACGGTGGCCGTCCGTCGCCACGCTGCGTAACGTGGTGCCGTCAATTTCAAACAACATGCCGTTGAGGTAGTAACGAACGTCTTGATTCGCCATCGAGAACTGAGTTTTGTCGATCAGCGTACGTAGATCGGCTTGGCTCAGTGATACTTCCACTTCGCTTTGCCAGTCTTCAATATTAGGGAAATCGTTCGCAGGAAGTGTTGCCAATGAGAAACGGCTGCGACCAGAGCGAACTTGTACGCGATCACCTTCTAATACAAATGTGATGATCGCATCGTCCGGTAAACCACGGCAGATATCGAGAAACTTACGCGAAGGAACGGTAATGCTGCCCGCTTCAAAATCACCTTCTAGCGTCACTTTGCTTACTAACTCTACTTCAAGATCGGTTGCCGTCATCGACAATACGTTCTCTTCTACTTTAAGAAGTAGGTTACCCAAGATTGGCAGAGTTGGTCGGCCACCTAAAGCGCCCGAAACCTGCTGTAGCGGTTTGATTAAATGACTACGTTCAATGGTAAATTTCATGCTTGGCTCTTTACGCTGTCAGCTCAATAAATGATTTGCTTAGAATACCGTTATTCTAACCGATTACGAAGACAGGGTGCGAATCAAGTTAGAGTAATCTTCTTTAATGTCGTGGCTCTCTTCACGCAGCTGCTCAATCTTGCGACAAGCATGAAGTACGGTCGTATGATCGCGGCCCCCAAACGCATCGCCAATTTCAGGCAAGCTATGGTTGGTTAGTTCTTTTGCTAACGCCATGGCCAGCTGACGAGGACGCGCAACAGAACGAGAGCGACGCTTAGACAGCAAGTCCGCTACTTTAATCTTGTAATATTCCGCCACGGTCTTTTGAATGTTATCGATCGTCACCAGCTTCTCTTGTAGAGCAAGCAGATCGCGCAGCGCTTCACGAACAAAATCAATCGTAATTGGACGACCAGTAAAGTTCGCGTTCGCGATAACACGGTTCAGTGCACCTTCGAGCTCACGAACGTTCGAACGCAGACGCTTGGCAATGAAGAATGCCACTTCATCAGCAAGGTGGATTTGGTGATCTTCGGCTTTTTTCATCAAGATCGCCACACGCGTTTCAAGCTCAGGCGGCTCGATCGCAACAGTAAGCCCCCAACCAAAGCGAGATTTAAGACGATCTTCAACGCCATTAATTTCTTTAGGATAACGGTCAGACGTTAGAATGATCTGCTGATTACCTTCCAATAGTGCGTTGAAGGTATGGAAGAATTCTTCTTGTGAACGTTCTTTATTAGCAAAGAATTGGATGTCATCGATAAGGAGCGCATCAACGCTGCGGTAGTAGCGTTTGAATTCTTCAATCGCATTGTTTTGCAGCGCTTTTACCATGTCTTGCACAAAACGTTCTGAGTGCATGTAGACCACTTTTGCGTTCGGGTTGTTATCCACAATCGCGTTGCCCACCGCATGCAACAAGTGCGTTTTACCCAAGCCCGTGCCGCCGTATAGGAACAGCGGGTTGTAAGCAGCTCCAGGATTATCCGATACCTGACGCGCCGCAGCCAAACCCAGTTGGTTCGACTTACCTTCAACAAAGTTGTCGAACTTGTGTTTTGGGTTCATGTTTGAGCGGTGATTGATAGCCGCAATCGCTTGAGCGTCGTCATCCCAGGTTTTGTGTACTGGCTTACGCGCTTGTAATTGTGCAGGTGCAGATGACTCGGCAGCCACATCTGCAGGCGTACGTGTCGGCGCTGGTTTTGGAGCAGAGACAGGTCGGCTCCCCACTTCAAAGCGTAAGTTAGGAATATCGCCACCGCAGTATTCCTGCAGTAAGCGAGTAATATTGTTCAGATACTTATCACGCACCCAGTCCAACACAAAGCGGTTTGGCGCGAATAGAGTGAGAGTATTGTCATTGAGCTCCGCTTGTAGCGGACGAACCCACATGCTGAATTCTGTAGCTGGTAGCTCTTCTTGAAGCTGCTGCAAACATTGCAGCCAAAGCGAAGATGACACGGTGCCCCCACTGAGTAATTGAATTATCGGAAAAGACTGGCAATTTTACCTGTTGATAACCAAGATCGCCAGCGATTGATCGACGATCCAGTGAATAAGATCCAAGTTATTCACAATTATTTCTGCAAACTTGATGAGATCAACACACCTTGCCCCAAATTTGCCCACACAACGATCCACAATTGGGCAAAATTCACAAGATCGAGCGATTGGTGATAAGTCTGTGTATTATTTTATTCCCAATGCTGATTTTGTCGATCATTTCGCTAGGTTCAGTTC
>NZ_WXWS01000443.1:0-8646 GCF_009904715.1 Vibrio sp. V42_P2S4T144
GATAAGTACAGTATCGATAGTACCGACTATACGGTAGGTCAGGACAACGTTCAAAAATGGGGTTTTGATGTTCATAACCCAGTTTTTGGTATTAGTGCAGGTTTAATTGCGCTGTTTCTTGTCGCTGCATTAGTTCTAGATGCACATACCGCAAAGACGGCACTTGATGGGCTGAAGTGGAAAATTATTGGTTCATTCGATTGGTTGTTCATTATTGCAGGTAACATTTTCGTTATTTTCTGTTTGGCGCTTATCGTCTCACCAATGGGTAAGATCCGACTAGGTGGTAAAGACGCTGTTGCCGATTACTCGTTTATGTCATGGCTTGCAATGCTATTTGCAGCTGGTATGGGTATCGGTTTAATGTTCTGGAGTGTTGCAGAACCTGTCGCTTACTTCACCGGTTGGTATGAAACGCCACTTGGTGTTGAGGCAAATACACCAGAAGCCGCGAGATTGGCACTGGGTGCAACGATGTTCCACTGGGGCCTTCACCCATGGGCAATTTACGGTGTTGTAGCACTTTCTTTAGCATTCTTTGCCTACAACAAAGGTTTACCGCTATCTATGCGTTCGATCTTCTACCCACTTCTGGGTGATCGTGCATGGGGTTGGGCTGGCCACATTGTGGACATTCTGGCTGTGCTTGCGACTTTATTTGGTCTTGCTACATCCCTAGGTCTAGGTGCGCAGCAAGCAGCAAGTGGTATTCATCACGTATTTGGTGTTGAGCCAGGCCTAGGTCTGCAAATCGTCGTTATTACCGTGGTGACTTTACTTGCTGTTGTTTCAGTCGTACGCGGTATCGATGGTGGTGTTAAAGTCATTAGTAACATCAACATGGTTGTGGCGTTCTTGCTACTTCTCCTTGTTGGTCTTATCGGTTGGGCGGCGAGCCTAGGTTCGATTCCAACCACACTTATGGCATATGTAGAGAATATCATCCCACTAAGTAACCCGTTTGGTCGTACGGACGAAGCTTGGTTCCAAGGCTGGACAGTATTCTACTGGGCTTGGTGGATTTCATGGTCGCCATTCGTAGGCATGTTCATCGCGCGTGTTTCTCGCGGCCGTACCGTTCGCGAGTTCATCACAGCAGTTCTACTGGTTCCAACTGCGGTTACCGTTGTTTGGATGTCTGTATTTGGTGGCCTGGCGATCGAGCAAGTTGTTGATAAAGTAGGTGAGCTGGGCACAAATGGCTTGACTGACGTATCACTTGCTATGTTCCAAATGTTTGATGTTCTTCCATTTGGTAGCATGCTTTCTATCATCGCTGTTGTGTTGGTACTTGTGTTCTTCATTACGTCTTCTGACTCTGGTTCACTTGTTATCGACAGTATCACTGCAGGTGGTAAAGTTGATGCACCTGTACTTCAACGTGTCTTCTGGGCATTCATGGAAGGTGCAATTGCGGTTGCTCTGCTATGGATTGGTGGCTCCGAGGCGGTTCAAGCTCTTCAGGCTGGTGCCATTTCTACAGCACTGCCATTTACCTTCATTCTGCTTGCAATGTGTGTGAGCTTATTGATGGGTATGAGAACAGAGCGTCAGTAATTCGGCATTTTATAAAACCGTCTGACTAACAATTAATCAAAAGGCCAGCGATTTGCTGGCTTTTTTTGTGCGGTTTTTATGACGCTCGAGACAAAAAAATGACACATGAAAGTTCATATTTTACAAAGAGTTAATGTGCTATTTTGTTTTTTAAAAATTAGTGAATAGTCGTAAAAAAGTGTGTAATATTCATGCACCTTAACTGTTCTCCCAACTCAAAAAACTATAAATATGAAATTATCATTAAAACAAAAGCTTATAGGCGCAAGCCTTTCTGCTGTTGTTGTGATGGCAACAGCACTTACTTGGTTGTCGGCTGGTCAATTATTTGATCAGACTCGTTCAGGTGTCTATTCACGTGCGCAAAGTCTTAGTACTACTGCGTCAGAGGGAATTTCTGATTGGGTCAATATCCGTAAAGATATTGCCACTGCGTTCAACGACTACTCGACCGAGCAAGACGTTGTTCCTTTCCTACAACAAGCTCGCAAGGCTGGTGGCTTCGATGACATCTTCCTTGGTACACCAAACGGTGATATGTACCGCTCTCATCCGGAGCGTAACCGTGCTGATTATGACCCTCGCACACGTCCTTGGTACAAGGATGCTGATGCCGCGGGTAAGCAAATCATCACAGCCGCATATCAAGACGCAATCACGAATGCACTACTTGTGACCATTGCTGAGCCAGTAATGAAAAATGGTCAGTTTGTTGGTGTTGTTGGTGCGGACGTACTGATCGATCAGCTTATCAGCGATGTGATTAACTTAGATGCAGGTGAAAACGCGCATGCGATGCTAATCGACATGAATGAAGGCACCTTCTTAGCGCATCCAGATAAAAGCTTGACGCTTAAGCCTATCACCAGTGTTCTAAAAGATTTTTCAGAAGAGGCAATTGAGCGCGCCGCCGATGAAGGTCGTATCGAAGATACGGTAATCAAAGGAAAAGAGAAGCTTTACTACTTCAATAAAGTTCCTGGTACGCATTGGATGTTTGCGATTGAAATGGATCGCGCAACAGAAGAAGCAGGTCATGCGGTATTGCTACGAGATCTATTGTTCACTGCTGTGGCGATCACGATTGTGGTTATTCTTGCAGTTTCTTGGCTAGTTGGTTTCTTGTTCCGTGACTTGAACCGCGTATCAAATGCACTGGAAGAAATTGCATCTGGCGAAGGTGACTTAACGCAACGCCTAGAACCACGCAGTGATGATGAAGTAGGTAAACTGGCGGAAAACTTCAACCGTTTTGTTGGCAACATGCACACAATGGTTACTAAGCTTAGCCACGTATCTTCTGCGCTTTCAGAGCAAGCACGCACGACAGCACAGCAAGCTGAGGAGCGTAGTCAGCGTATCTCTTACCAGCAAGATGAAATCAACATGGTGGCGACGGCTGTGAACGAAATGGCAGCAGCGACACAAGAAATTGCAGGTAATGCTGATAGCACGGCAAGTAACTCAGAAGAAGCGGTTCAAGCTTGTTCACATGGTTCTAGCCAAGTAACTCAAACGCAAGGCTCTATTCAGAACTTAGCGCAAGAAGTTCAAGTTGCTACTGATGTGATTCAAGAGCTAGAAGCACACGGAAATAGCATCAATACGATTCTATCAACGATTCAAGGCATTGCAGAGCAAACGAACCTACTTGCACTGAACGCGGCGATCGAAGCGGCACGTGCAGGTGAGCAAGGTCGTGGTTTTGCTGTGGTTGCAGATGAAGTCCGCGTATTGAGCCAACGTACTCATGCTTCAACGCAAGAGATTCAAGAAACTATCGAGATGCTACAAGGCACAACAGCCAAAGCGGTCGGTATTATGGGTGACAGTCGTCGTCTAGCTGATACCAGTGTTGATGATGCCAATGCGGCTGCAGCGAGCTTGACGCAAATCCACACTGCTGTTGAGCGTATCAGTGATATGGCAACGCAGATTGCTTCAGCAGCAGAAGAGCAAGCATCGGTAACCACTGAGATCACTCGTAACACTGAAGGTATTCGTGACGTGTCTAACGAGCTGTCAGTCGAAGCTCATCAAGCAGCAGAACAAGCTGCTCACCTGTCTGAGCTATCACACGAACTTGAACAAGAGATTCAACGCTTTAAGCTGTAATCTTGTCTCAACCTAAGTAAAAAGGAGCCATCTGGCTCCTTTTTTGATCGCTATTAAGCGTGAAGTATATTACAGCCAGAACTCACTGATGGGTTGCTCTTCACTGTAATGATGGGCGATTTGCGCTTGCAGTAGCTCTGCGGTAGCAATTGCATCGGTTAATGCATGGTGAGGCGTATAGTCTGGCAGCCCATAACGGCGTCGAGATTGCGCTAGCCGAACCGATTCTGGTTTTTTCCCTTTTAAACGCTCCCAGAGAGAGCCTGAACGTTTCTGTTGAATCGTTTCTTCAAGGTGCAGCGTATCTAAAACAGGAAACTCAATACCTTCCCCTAAACGGCTTTTGAGCGCTTTATCCAGAAACTCTCTCTCGATACGACGGTAATGAACAACAATGATTTTCCCGCTTAAGCATGGTAGCAGCTCGCTTAAGATATCGCCTAAGTCAGGTGCATCGATCAATTCGCTGTGAGTAATACCGTGTATAATGACTGAATCTTCATCGAGTGCACGCTGTGGACGTACCTTCCAATGACGCGAGTTACGTAGGAAAATTCGCTTCAGGTTAAACGGCACCAAACCAATAGTAATGATGTCATGTTTTTCAGGATTCAAACCCGTCGTTTCGAAATCTAACGCCACGAACTCCACCTCAGATAACGGTGTTTCTGGAGCAGGCGGCTTGTTGCTATAAAACGCAATTAAATTCTCATCCTTCGCCATCTCCAGCTTTTGTTCAAACTTCGTTGGCCACTGAATGGTTGGCTTCTGAAAGAGCTTTTTAATCATGCTAAACCTCACTTAAAGCTCTTGTTCGCTTGGTAGCGGAACTTAAGGAAATTTTGACCATTGCTTAGGATCTGGAATGCATCCTTTAGGTTGCGACGTTCAAACTCAGAGAGGTTTTCCGGTTCGATATTGTTATCAGGATCAATGCCTAGTTCCACATCCGTCGCTTGGTGACGAATACGTACCATGGAAATAAATTCTAACGCGTCTTTTAAGTCTTGTGCTCGACCTTTTGGCAAAATGCCAGCATCAATAATGTCGTCAAGACGCTCAAACGAGTTCTGTGCACGTGAACCAACCGCCAGAGAGTGAACGCGAATTAAGTCGACCAGAGGAGCAGTACCGCGACGTTTGAGGTTGATGGAGTTGTTGTGTCTGCCATCTTTTTCCATCACGAAGTCTTTAAAGAAGCCCAGAGGTGGTGTTCTGTTTAGTGCGTTACGAGCCAAACACGCTAAGAAGCGGTTGTTCTTTCGAGCGCGACGAACAATAAAGCTAGTTAACTGTTCTGCCCATTTTAAGCGGCCATAGACGCCATCCAAGTCGAAAAAGATGGAGGCGTTGAGTAGTGCTTTCGGGTTCGGGTTATCAATCCAGTCAGCAAAACACTCTTCCCACTCTGAACGAGTCATGCGCCATAGTGGGTTGGTTGCCATAATATCACCTGTGCAATATTTGTAGCCACAGGCATCTAACCCATCGCTGACGTATTTTGCTAGGGCTTCGAAGTATTTACCATGTTTCTCTTCTTGATAAGTCTCATCTAGAATGATGGCGTTATCTTGGTCAGTCACCAACAGTTGCTCATCTCGCCCCATTGAGCCAAGTGCAAGGAAACAATAAGGAATTGGCGGTGGGCCAAGCTCTTCTTCTGCCATTTCTAGCAGACGCTGTTTGAAGCTTCGGCCAATGACCGACATCGCGCTACCCACCATGTGAGAGTTGGCATCTTCATTGACCAGACGCACGAAGCTGCTTTTCACTTCTTCGGCAACAACGGCTAAATCTTCGATAGTCTGTTGTTGGAAAATACTACTCACCAACAACAACGAATTCTGAGATTCATAACGAACAATGTCGGTTGTTTCGATAATACCGATTGGTAATTGGTTTTTTACCACTGGTAGGTGATGTACGTTGTAACGCAGCATCGTTAACATTGCTTCATAGATGTAAGCGTTGTGGTCAAGAGACATGACCTCCGTGGTCATCACACTGGACACATCGTCCTGTGGGGACAAACCTTCAGCTAACACACGGGTACACAAGTCACGGTCAGTAATGATACCAAGTACTGGGGACTGTGGATCGTCTTCGTCACGAACGAAATCTGGGTCGACGATAAGTAAAGCCGATACGTTGTCATTCGCCATTTGCTGCGCGGCTTGCTGGATTGTCTGACCACGATCAATCGTATGAGCATCGCCAGTCAGCAAGGTTTTCACTTTCGACGTCGTCAGGTCATTGGCGTCTTTGTTTTCTGAAATGGCTTGGCGTAAACGAGCGCTATTTTCAACTTCAACAAAATCCGCAAAGGAATCAAAGTTATCGTAAATTTCTTGGAAAATGTCACCAGGAATACAGTAGAGCAGGGTATCCTCAATGGCTTTTACCGGAAAGCGGACTTTGTTATTGGTGAGCATGCCCATCTGGCCAAATAGGTCACCTTCGTCAAGGCGATTATACAGCTCACCTTTGCGTCGATAAACTTCAACAACACCGCTTCGCACCACGTATAAATCTTGGATATAGTCTCCAAAATGGATGATGGGGGTATCTTCTCGGTAGTACGAGATTTCGACACTCTCTGTCACCTTGTTTAGTGTTTCTTCAGGGAGTTCATTGAACGGGGGATACTTGGCGAGAAAGTTGTAAATCTCGAGAAGTTCTGCATCCATCGAAGGCGCCTTTTAGTTCGCAAATAATAAAGTAATCTTAACTTAGTTTTAAAACAGAGTCTTATCTGAACCGCGATTTTCGTGCTCAGTCATAAGATTCTGACATATCGCACGATAAGGGAGCTTCATTTTTACTACTATATGGTCACCTCAATTGAAAAAGACGTCGTCGATATGTTTTCTTCGTGATGACTGATTAGATCTTTGGCTGTTTCAGATCGTTATCACGTCTTTAGATTAAGCTATTCTTCTTGAGCCAAGTAGCTCAGGCGATGGAATACAGTGTTTAGATAATTCTCATGAAAGGAAGTCGAATGGTGAGAAATTTATTGCTTGTTTCTTTAGCTGCTTTGCCGGCGATATCAAGCGCAGCGGTCATGGACCAAGCAGAAAAATTTGGGTACGAACACATTCATTTGGATGTTGGTGCCGGAACGACAAACGAAGAATGGTTAGATAACTCTAATGCGACCACAGTTGGACTCGGTGGTAACTATTTGTTTACTGAGAACTGGTTGTTTAATGTTGATTACTCAGCGCAGTTTTTCCATCCGGATGATTTTACTCTTCGCATTGACCGCCTTTTGTTTGGTGGTGGTTACCGTTATGGAGTTACAGAGCAATTCGATATCTACGGGCTATATGGAATAGGCGCAATCAAAGCGAAAGCGACGGACGACAAAACGGATAATACGTTGTCTTCCGATAGCGAATTGATTCAAGCTGTAACTGTTGGGGTGAATTACTTGCTCAGTGAAAAGCTTATTGCGACAGCTGAAGTGGAGTTGAACCGTAGTGATATCGTTGATGAGAACAATTTTAAGATCGGTCTTAACTACCAATGGCATAAAGTCATCGGCACTGGTCTTTTTTATCAGTTTAGAGATACTGATTATAGCGGTGAAAGCTCAGATTACGTCAATGAAGTAGGGCTGAGTTTGAAGTTTGTCTACTAGATCGGACGGGTTCGTTTTTGGCGTTAAGTTAAAACAAAAAAGGTCAGCTTATGCTGACCTTTCCTTTTAATAAAGTATGCGACAGTCGATTATAAAACCGCTGCAATGCCTTTACATAGAGGGCCCATATTTGACTTCGTCATACCAGCAACACTGATTCGGCCAGAACCGACAATGTAAATACCGAACTCTTCTTTAAGGCGGTTAACTTGCTCTTTAGAAAGACCAGAGAAAGAGAACATACCATTTTGACGTTCGATGAAACTAAAGTCTGCGTCCACACCCTCTGCTTTTAGTGTCGCTACAAACAGTTCACGCATTTCTTGAATACGGTCACGCATTTCTGCTACTTCAGCTTCCCATTCCGCACGCATTTCGGCGTTGCCAAGAATGTGAGTCACGACAGCGCTGCCGTGTGCAGGTGGGTTAGAGTAGATAGAGCGAATAATGGCTTTAACTTGAGAAAATGCGGTTGTTGCGACTTCTTCTGACTCAGCTACTAACGTGAAGGCACCTACGCGTTCATTGTATAGGCCAAAGTTTTTCGAGAAAGAGCTCGCGACTAGGATTTCTTTGTTGTATTTAGCAAAAGTACGAAGACCTGCAGCATCTTCTTCCACACCTTTAGCAAAGCCTTGGTAGGCGAAGTCGAACAGAGGAAGCAATTTCTTCTCTGCGACAAGTTTCGCCAATGTTTCCCACTCTTCAGCCGTAGGATCGATCCCTGTAGGGTTGTGACAGCAGCCGTGTAGAAGCACGATGTCGCCTTCAGATGCAGATTGCAGATCATTTAGCATCGCATCGAAGTCTTTGTCTTTTGTTTCAGCATTGTAGTAGCTGTATTGTGCCGTTTCGATACCAGCAGCAGTAAATACGCCGTTGTGGTTCGCCCATGTTGGGTTGCTGATCCAGATCTTTACATCGCCTAGTTGACGTTTAATGAACTCGCCGGCAACACGTAGTGCACCAGTACCACCCGGAGCTTGAGCTGTTTTAGCGCGTTTTTCGTTTACAATTTCTGCATCAGAGCCGAAAAGCAGTTTTTGCACTGCAATGCCGTACTCTGCTGTGCCTTCGATGGTTAGGTAAGATTTGGTTTTTTCAGTTTCAACAAGTGCTGCTTCAGCTTTCTTTACTGTCGCAAGAACGGGAGTTTCGCCTTGCTCGTTTTTGTAAATACCTACGCCAAGGTTAATTTTGTCTGCGCGAGCATCTTTTTTAAACTCTTCAGTAAGGCCAAGAATAGGGTCAGCCGGAGCGGCAACTACTTTTTCAAACATAATCTTCATCCATGTTAATCGAAGGGGTGTGCTAACATTTATACCTTTCAG
>NZ_WXWS01000185.1:0-8639 GCF_009904715.1 Vibrio sp. V42_P2S4T144
ATGTTATTTGATGTCGCCAAAGCGCTCAAGATAAAGGACGGTTGCTGCAGTACGAGAAGGAACTTGTAGCTTTTTAAGTAAACTCTTCATATGTACTTTAACCGTAGACTCAGAGATAAAAAGACGATCGGCAATTTGCTTGTTGCGGAAACCTCTTGCCACCTCTCTTAAGATCTGCGATTCACGATCGGTCAGTGTATCAAACACGTCCTCTTGCTCTGAACGTTCACTCAAATACTTAGAAACTTCTTGGCTGTATGCCTTGTCCCCTTGATGTGCTTGTTTTAGCAACTCAACCAACTCATCAGGCTCAGTGTCTTTCAATAAATAGCCATCGGCACCACTTCGAACTATTGCTTCTATATCTGCTGGACTATCCGAAACGGTTAGAATGACAATTCTGGCTTCACAGCCATCTGCACGCAGTGCTTGCAAAGTATCAAGGCCAGACATGCCTTTCATATTAAGATCAAGAAGTACAAGATCCAGTTCCAGCTCATGCGCTTTCGCTACTGCATCCGCGCCATTACTTGCTTCTGCAATGACCTCAAACTCAGGCTCAAAGCTTAAAAGCTGGTGGATACCTCTTCGCATGAGTGGATGATCATCCACCAGCATTACTTTACACACTGTCACTGTTTACTTCCTTACTATGTTGGAATTCTAATTTTACGGTACAACCTTTGTTTATCGATGCTTCGATGTGAAGATCGGCATGCAGTCTAGCGGCCCGCTCTTGCATGATACTCATACCGTAATGATTTAATTTTTCGTCTTGATGTTCAAAGCCTATTCCATCGTCGCTAACGGTTACTGTGACTTTTCCATCATTATCGAGACATTGAATGTGAATATTATCTGCTTGCGCATGTTTGATAGCATTAATTGCCGCTTCTCTTATCAACTGTAGTAAATGAACCTGCTGATGTGCATCCAGTTCAGTTGATGAAAGTCTATTTTTTAGCGTAATGTCCGCAGCAGTTTGTTCACTGAGCGTTTCAACCATGTCTTGCAATGCTTGGCCAAAACTGCCCTCTTTAATCGTAAGACGAAACGTCGTCAGTAACTCGCGTAACTGCGTATAAGCGGCAGATAAGCCCGTATCTAGCTCGGCAATAACTTGATTAGCCTGCGCGATCGCCTTTTCGTCAGGCAAGTTCTTTACGCTTCTCTTCAACAAAGCGACCTGAATTTTCAAGTAAGAGAGTGCTTGAGCCAATGAATCATGCAACTCCCGAGCAATAGTGGCTCGCTCTTCCATCAGCAGAATTTGTTCTGCTTGGCGCTGCGCCCGATTGTAATACACGGCGCGTGATAAAATCTGCACGAAGTTGTCAATAAGAGCCTCGTTCGGACAAGGTAACCCTGCTTTCCAATATAAATAGCCCAAGTGCTCACCATCTAGCATCAGGGCTTTACCGTGGCAATCTTCATCACAATCTTGGCAGCATTCTTCTCCTTCCATCAATATCCAGCTCGGTTCTCCCAGCTGCTCGATTTCAAGTTTGACCGCTTTAATGCCCTCAAGACTGACGATATGCTGCAAAATCGCCTGGAAATTGTCTTGATTAATACGCGACGCCGTGAGTTCTTTTGACGAGTCATACAGCACCTCTAAAGACTGGTTGGCATGCTGCAATTTACGTGTTTTCTCATCAACCGCTTGTTCTAATCCTCGGTACAACTTACCAAGGTCTGTCGCCATCCGATTAAAGGTTCGAGTCAGTATTCCCATTTCATTATCGCTAGATACATTGAGCGATATATTAAATGAGCGATTTTTAATTTGCTCGCTAGCAAAAACTAAAGCACGCAGAGGCCGAACAACTTCGAGGCGCACAAAATGAACGACAAACATACTGACACAAAGAATGCCACCCAACCCTAACCCGCCGATCCAGGCTAAGTTAATCAGTTTTTGCTCCGAAAAGCTTTGTAGCTTAAATACAAACTCATCGATTTGTTCAACAAAACCGGCCACTAGGAGTTGATATTCTGCCGGGTTGTCTCCTCTAAGCACCGCCTTGAGTTCATGCCATCTGATAATAAGACGGTAGTAATCGTGAGTGATGTCTTCTGGCACAGACCAATGCTGAAGCGCTTTCATTGAAGGTGAATATATCGAATGTTCAAATGCGTCAATATGTGAAGAATAGTCAACAGATTTAACCTGAATATCATTCGCCAGACGGTAGCTTTGCATTCGCATCGAGCCAGCAACATTGACGGCTTCAGCATCGTTCAAACTGGACGCTAACGTAAAAATCGCAAAACCAGTCGTAGCGACTGAGAGCAGCAAAATAAGAAGCATCGCGGACGCAATCGTGCGCGTCACCGACTTTTTCACATTTTTAAACAATCTGAGTTCCTCGCCCATTAACAATCCTATTTGTACGTGCAATGAACCCATTACCTTTCAACTTTATCAATATGTGATCACCTGCGACGGAATTTATTGATCCAAAACAATATTGCATACCATTTACCCCCTAAGAGGTATTTATACAAATATGTCAAAAACTACAATTTCGTTAGTTTAAATGACAGTTTATTAATGAAAATTGTGGACTATGCTTAGTTTGGGTTCCAAGTTTCGAGGTGACTAAGTGGTAGACCTTTCCAGAAGAAGACTCTTTGCAAGAAAAGCGCACCCCGACAACGCCGTACGTTTGCCTTGGTTAACTAAACCGCAACAGTTTACGGACGATTGCACTCGCTGCGGTAAATGCATTGAGGCCTGTGAAACAAAGATTATAACCAAAAGTGATGGCGGATTCCCCTCGGTCGATTTTTCCATCGATGAATGCACATTTTGCTATCAATGTGCAAACGCCTGTCCTGAGCCCCTTTTCTTGCCAGAAACAGAACAACCTTGGCAAGCAAAAGCAAGTATCAACGATAACTGCTTAGCAAAACAAAATGTCGAATGCCGAAGCTGTGGGGATATGTGCGACCCGATGGCAATTCAGTTCAAATTAGAACTGGGGAAAGTAGCACAACCCAATTTAGACCTTGATGAGTGTAACGGCTGCGGCGCCTGTGTTTCAGTGTGCCCGACTTCATCCATCAATGTGAGCAATACAACAGCCTAAGCCGAATGTCGTCGGCCAAAGGCAATAAAAATAAATGAGAGAGCTATATGTCACTAAATGAAGTGCATATTTCAAGTTTGGTAGTACATGTGCTGCCGGAACATTTGGACGAAATCAAACAAAAGATAGAAGCACACGAAAATGCGGAAATCTATGGTGACAGTCCTGAAGGCAAGATTATCGTCGTACTTGAAACTGAGAACCAAGGTTTCATCACAGACACTATCGATGCCATTAACAATTTACCGAACGTCTTAAGCACGGTATTGGTTTATCACCAAATCGAAACTGGGCTTGAAGAAACGGATGAAGAAGACACTGGAACACAACATTCCCAAATCGAGGGTGAAGTATGAAAATGACAAGACGTGCGTTTGTGAAAGCAAACGCGGCTGCATCAGCTGCTGCTGTCGCAGGTGTGACACTACCAGCATCTGCAGCCAACCTGATTGCAAGCTCTGATCAAACCAAAATCACATGGGACAAAGCACCTTGTCGTTTCTGTGGTACAGGCTGTTCTGTTCTTGTTGGCACTCAAAACGGCAAAGTGGTAGCAACACAGGGTGACCCAGAAGCACCAGTAAACAAAGGTCTGAACTGTATCAAAGGTTACTTCCTTTCTAAGATCATGTACGGTCAAGACCGTCTAACTCAACCGATGCTACGAATGAAAGATGGCAAATTCCACAAAGATGGTGAATTTACACCTATCTCTTGGGATGACGCTTTCGACATCATGGCTGAGAAATGGAAAGCTTCCCTCGAGAAAAAAGGCCCAACAAGCGTAGGTATGTTTGGCTCAGGCCAATGGACAGTAATGGAAGGCTACGCTGCGTCAAAGTTAATGAAAGCAGGCTTCCGATCAAACAACATTGATCCAAACGCTCGTCACTGTATGGCTTCTGCCGTTGTAGGTTTCATGCGCGCATTCGGTATCGATGAGCCAATGGGTTGTTACGATGACTTCGAGAACGCAGACGCTTTCGTTCTTTGGGGCTCAAACATGGCAGAGATGCACCCGGTTCTATGGACTCGCATTACTGACCGCCGCCTAAGCCACCCTCACGTTAAAGTGAACGTGCTTTCTACTTACTACCATCGTTCATTTGAGTTGGCAGACCACGGCTACATTTTCAATCCTCAGTCTGACCTTGCAATTGCTAACTTCATCGCAAACTATATCATCGAAAACGATGCAGTAAACTGGGACTTCGTGAACAAACACACGAACTTCACTCAAGCAGACACTGACATAGGCTACGGTCTACGTGACGATGATCCGCTACAAAAAGCAGCGAAGAACCCGAACTCTGGCAAACTCACTTCTATCTCATTCGAAGAGTACAAGAAATCAGTAGCGCCATACACAGTAGAGAAAGCATCTGAAATCTCTGGTGTTGAGAAAGAGAAGCTTATCGAGCTTGCGAAGCAATACGCGGATCCAAACACGAAAGTGATGTCTCTATGGACAATGGGTATGAACCAGCATACTCGTGGTGTATGGATGAATAACTTGGTTTACAACATCCACCTACTAACCGGTAAGATCTCGACTCCGGGGAACAGCCCATTCTCACTAACGGGCCAACCATCAGCATGTGGTACCGCTCGTGAGGTTGGTACGTTTGCTCACCGCCTACCAGCGGACATGGTGGTTGCTAACCCTAAACACCGTAAGATTGCAGAAGACATCTGGAAACTGCCAGAAGGTACGATTCCACCAAAACCTGGCTTCCACGCCGTATTGCAAGACCGTATGCTGAATGACGGCGTTCTGAACTGTTACTGGGTTCAATGTAACAACAACATGCAAGCAGGTCCAAACATCAACACAGAACGTCTTCCAGGTTACCGCAACCCAGAAAACTTCATCGTTGTGTCTGACCCATACCCGACAGCAACAGCACAAGCAGCAGACCTTATTCTTCCTACCGCAATGTGGATTGAAAAAGAAGGTGCTTACGGTAACGCAGAGCGTCGTACTCAAGCTTGGTACCAACAAGTGGGCACGGTCGGTCAAGCAAAATCCGACCTTTGGCAGCTAATGGAGTTCTCGAAACGCTTCAAAATGGAAGAAGTGTGGCCTGAAGAGCTTCTAGCGAAAGCGCCTCAATACCGTGGTAAAACAATGTACGACGTACTTTACCGCAATGGTAACGTCGACAAATTCCCTATCGAAGAAGCTCGTGAACTGAATGACGATGCTCACCACTTCGGTTTCTATGTTCAAAAAGGTCTGTTTGAGGAATACGCAACATTTGGCCGTGGTCACGGTCATGATTTGGCTCCATACGACCGCTACCACCAAGTGCGTGGTCTACGTTGGCCTGTTGTTGATGGTAAGGAAACACAGTGGCGCTTTAAAGAAGGTTCAGACCCATACGCGAAAGAAGGTTCTGGTTGGGACTTCTACGGCAATGCTGACGGCAAAGCGAAGATCATTTCCGCGCCATACGAAGCGCCACCAGAAGTACCGAACGATGAATTTGATATGTGGTTATGTACTGGTCGTGTTCTTGAGCATTGGCACACAGGCACCATGACTCGTCGTGTACCTGAATTATACAAAGCAGTACCAGACGCAGTGTGTTACATGCACCCAGAAGACGCAAAAGCACGCAATGTTCGTCGTGGTGAAGAAGTACTCATGGCAAACAAACGCGGTGAAGTACGCGTTCGTGTTGAAACTCGCGGTCGTAACCGTCCGCCAAAAGGCTTGGTATTCGTACCGTTCTTTGATGCACGTATTTTGATTAACAAGCTTATCCTAGATGCGACTGATCCACTGTCTAAACAGACAGACTTTAAGAAGTGCCCAGTCAAAATCACTAAGATTGCTTAACCTTCAGATACTGAATGCTACGGCCGTCATTATGGCGGCCTAATAAAGAATTTAAGCCATAAAGGCGGAGATGAAATGATGAAAAAATTACTTGTCGCAGTTTTATCTGTAGGTGCGTTAGTGACAGGCATTGCGCAAGCTGAGTTGGATAATCCAGGTGGTATTGGTGGTCTAGAATCTTTACGTGGAATGTCTCAATTGGAAGATACGCGTCCAGCAGACGAGTTCAAAGACTTCCCTAAAGATCAAATCGTTGAAGACAGCTATGTTTATCAACCACCGTTGATCCCACACAGCATTCGTCACTACGAAATTTCGTTAAATGCTAACAAGTGTCTTGCATGCCATAGCTGGAAAAATGCAAAAGAGTCAGGTGCGACTAAAATTAGCGTAACGCACTATGTAAACAGAGAAGATGCGGTACTGGCAGATATGTCTCCTCGTCGTTACTTCTGTTTACAATGTCACGTTCCACAAACGGATGCAAAACCACTAGTGGAAAACGAGTTTAAGGCAGTCGATTCGCTTCAGTAATTGAAACGCGAGTACTAAGAGGTTACTTATGAAAATACTTAAAGCGTTTTGGAAGAGACTGTCGAGCCCGAGTAAAGCTGCCGCTGGTGTGGTTTTATTTCTAGGCTTCGCTGGTGGCCTTCTATTTTGGGGCGCATTCAACACAGGTATGGAAGCAACCAACACAGAAGAGTTCTGTTCTGGCTGTCACGCGCCGATCGTTGCTGAAATTCAAGAAACAATTCACTACTCCAACCGATCTGGTGTTCGTGCGATTTGTTCAGACTGTCACGTTCCTCATGAATGGACGGATAAGATCGTTCGTAAAGTACAGGCATCTAAAGAGCTATTTGCACACTTCGTAACCAAGACGATCGATACGCCAGAGAAGTTCCAAGAGCGTCGTGGACACCTCGCAGAGCGAGAGTGGGCACGTATGAAAAAGAATGACTCTCTTGAATGTCGTAACTGTCATGAGTTTGATTTCATGGATTACTCTCAGCAAGGATCACGTGCGGCAGAACAGCACTCCACCGCTCTCGCTTCAGGCGAGAAAACATGTGTAGACTGTCACAAAGGTATTGCGCACAAACTACCAGACATGAGCGGCGTTGAAGGCTGGCACTAAGGAGACTTACCATGAGTACATTAGAATCTGTAATTTGGCATATCCTTGGCTACAGTGCTATGCCAGTGATTATTCTTTCCGGCTTTGTGGCGGTAGCAGCAATCTCTCTCTGGCTGCTGTCATTTGGTAAGGATAAAGAGGTGTAACGTAATGCATCTCTACTCGTCAACTAGCCTATTTGTTGACACTGAGCGCCGAGCAAATGCTCGGCGCTTTTTTTATTTATTGCTCAATGGTACTTGCCAACCATAAACAAGCAATCATACATAAAAAAAGCGACCATAAAGGCCGCTAATATTTACTGCTATAGGGAGTCGTTTAAGATTCTTTTACTGGCAGAACCTGTTTGACGTATTGTCCTGGCGCTTCATCAATAACCGGATGGTTTTCTGAGCCAATAGGGAAAGGCTCAACTTGCTCTTTAGGGTTGAATTGGAGTAACCACTCGTTCCAGTGTGTCCACCACGATCCCTCTTTGTGTTCCGCGTTATTCAACCACTCATCAGCAGAGTCATCCAAATTATCGTTCAACCAATAACCATACTTATTTTTAGCTGGCGGGTTCACGATGCCCGCAATATGACCAGACTCACCGAGGACAAATGTTTTGTTACCACCCGTGTTCAGCGCACCACGGTAAGTTCCCTGCCATAACGCAATATGGTCTTCTTTCGTTGACACAAAATAGCTAGGAATTTTGATCTTATTTAGATCAATCCATACTCCACCAATTTTGACGCCTTTATCTTGCACCAGCTTGTTCTCTAAATAGAGCTCGCGAAGCAAGAAATTGTGAGATGCAGCGCTGACGTTGGTGCTATCGCTATTCCAGTACAACAAGTCGAAATCAACCGGACTGTTACCCTTCAAGTAATTGTCGACGTAGTAGTTCCAGTACAAGCTGTTTTCACGCAGTAAACTAAACGTCACGCTTAAGGAACGGCCGTCCATATACCCTTTTGCGTTATTTTGCGCTTCAATTGCACTAACAATGGTGTCATTGATATACGCGCCGACTTCACCTGGTTGAGAGAAGTCGAGCAACGTGGTGAAGAAAGTGGCAGACTTAATGCGCTTCTTCATACGTTTTGCAGCGTAGTAGGCAACCGTGCTTGCTAAAACAGTACCACCGATACAATAACCAGCAGCATTGATTTGCTCTTGTCCTGTTATATCTTCAATTGCAGCGACGGCTTTCACTACGCCTTCTGTCACGTAGTCACCAAACTCTATGTGCGCTTGTGCCTTGCCTGGATTGCGCCAAGACATCATAAATACACTATGCCCCTGCTCTAACAACCATCGAACCATTGAGTTCTTTGCTGTTAAATCAAGGATGTAGTATTTATTGATGAAAGGTGGGACGATGAGCAGCGGCGTCGCATTCACTTTCTCTGTTAGAGGTCGATATTGAATCAACTCAAACAATTCGTTTTGAAAAACCACATTGCCCTGTGTCGTCGCAACGTCATCGCCCACGCGGAATGCATTGTTATTCGTCATACGAATTTTTAAAATGTCTGCGCTCGACTCAACGTCTTCTTTCAACTGCTCTAAGCCTGCC
>NZ_WXWS01000588.1:0-8574 GCF_009904715.1 Vibrio sp. V42_P2S4T144
GGCTAAAAAAGAAAAACAAGCGTACAGAATAAAAAACATTTAGTGTAAAACTATGTTTACATCCAAATAAAAAGCCAAAGTATAATTAACTTTGGCTTCTCATCGCTGTTTTGAATCTTTTACAAGAGGTTTAGCTAGTCAAGCGTTTCATCGCTTCACTCGCCGCTTTCCACTCTTGAGATAGCTTAAGTTCGCTTGGAGAAAATGACTGTTTTTTTAGTAATCCATCCGCGAGTGGCACGGTTGAAACCGGTAAGTTGTCTAATACTTCAACGTGCGCTTCTCGTTTATTACACATTAACAACATATCGCAGCCAGCTCTCAATGCTTGAGCACCTCGCTCGGCTGGGCTGCCCATAATCGCAGCGCCTTCCATGGTCAAGTCATCCGAAAAAACCAAACCTTTAAAACCCAATTGCTGACGCAGAACCTGTTTTAACCAGTATTCAGAACCGCTGGCTGGTTGAGCATCATAATGTGGGAAAATCACGTGAGCAGGCATCATGGCATCTAAAATACCGGCATCAATTTGCGCTTTGAAGATCGCCATATCTTGTTCAAAAATATCACTGCGCTCGTCGTATGGTGTTTCTAGATGTGAGTCTGCAATCACGCCACCATGTCCAGGGAAGTGTTTGCCTGTCGTTGCCATGCCAACACTCTTCATTCCTTGCATATAAGCAGTGCTATAGCGAAGAATGGTATCGGCATCTTCACCGAATGCACGGTTACCGATCGCTTTACATTGATGGCCTTGGTCAAGTACCGGGGCAAAGCTTAAATCAATATCATGGGCAATCAGCTCTGCTGCCATTAACCAACCGCCCATACGAGCAAGCTCTTCACCATTTTGATGTTTAGCGTACTCATCAGCAGCAGGAATTAATGAGAAACCTTCACGAAAGCGCTGCACTCGGCCGCCTTCTTGATCCACACCGATCAAAAACGGGCGCTTAGCCGCCTTTCGGATGGATTGAGTAAGTGCTTGAAGCTGTTCGCTATCATGATAGTTGCGAGCAAATAGAATTAAGCCACCAACCGTAGGATGCTCCAAGATTTCTTTGTCTTCAGCGGTCAGTTCATACCCCGCAACGTCAACCCATAACGGTCCCATGTTTTCTCCTCAAAATCGGCTGAATATCTCGTATTCGATGAGGTTATTCGCTTCAGATTTGCTTTACAATAAGTGAATGCAGAATTGACGAGATCGGCTATGAAATTTAACGAACTGTACATTGGTGTGATGTCTGGAACGAGTATGGATGGTGTTGATACCGCTCTAGTTGAAATAAGCGATGAGCATGTTCGCCTGATTGCGCACGACGACTACCCAATGCCCGCAGCACTAAAAGACATGCTGTTATCTGTTTGTACCGGTCAAGCAACAAATTTAAAAACCATAGGTGAACTTGACCACCAGCTCGGCCACCTATTTGCAGATGCCGTGTTACAGCTGCTCAATAAGTCTGGTTACGTCGCAGAGCAAATTCGTGCGATTGGTAATCACGGTCAAACAGTGTTCCATCAGCCTACCGGAAACTTGCCGTTTACCACTCAATTGGGTGATGCCAACATTATCGCGGTCAAGACAGGCATTGATACGGTAGCGGATTTTCGTCGTAAAGACATGGCGCTAGGTGGACAAGGTGCCCCACTCGTCCCTGCTTTCCATAAAAGCATTTTTGCGATGCAGGATTCCACAACTGTGGTACTTAACATTGGAGGCATTGCCAATATCTCGGTACTGCATCCAGAACAACCAGTCATTGGCTATGACACAGGCCCGGGCAATATGTTGATGGACGCATGGTGTGCGCTGCATACTGGGCAAAGCTTCGACGAAGATGCACAGTTTGCACTTAAAGGAACGGTAAACGCTACTTTGTTGACTCAATTACTCAAAGAAGCTTACCTCGCCATGCCAGCCCCTAAAAGTACCGGACGAGAACTGTTCAATATTGACTGGCTGCATCAACAACTGGCCCATCACAATTTACCAATCGAAGACGTACAACGTACACTTTGCGAGTATTCTGCAATTACCATTGCCAACGAAGTCGACAAGTTTTCTCATGGCATCACACCTCAACTATTGGTCTGTGGCGGTGGAGCAAGAAACCCGCTTTTGATGCAACGACTGGCCAAGTTATTGCCACAATGGAGCGTTGCGACAACGGCAGAAAAAGGTGTTGATGGCGATTACATGGAAGCAATGGCGTTTGCTTGGCTTGCGCAGCGCCATATTCACGGCCTCCCTAGCAACTTACCGGAAGTTACGGGGGCAAGTCGTCTCGCTTCACTGGGTGTACTCTATTCAAAAAATTAAGGGCAATAGATCCTAAACAAAAAGGCTTAATTCATTATGACGAACGATGCACTTATCGCAGCTTTATCCCATCTGGTATCTGAAGGGCGAAATCCAGACACCATGGACATCGACTTGCTGCCTTCTCTCGATATTGTTCAACGCATCAACCAACAGGACAAACCCGTTCCTCTTGCCGTTGAAAAAGTATTGCCTGAGATCGCTGAAGCCGTTGATAAGATCACGGAAGCATTTAAGGTCGGAGGTCGGTTGTTTTACATCGGTGCGGGTACCAGTGGTCGACTTGGCGTTTTGGACGCTTCAGAATGCCCACCAACTTTTGGCACAGATCCAGAGATGGTCGTTGGTATTATTGCCGGTGGAAAAGAGGCAATGTTCCGTGCAAAAGAAGGGGCGGAGGACGATCCAGCATTGGGTGAGCAAGATCTTAAAGAGAATACTCTAACACAACGCGATGTCGTCGTTGGTATTGCGGCAAGTGGACGAACACCTTACGTGATTGGTGGCTTAGAGTATGCGAACGAGCTTGGTGCCACCACTGTAGCACTATCTTGTAACCCTGACTCTCCGATTGCAGATATTGCTGATATTGCGATTAGCCCCGTTGTTGGACCTGAAGCGTTAACGGGATCCACTCGCTTAAAATCAGGGACGGCACAAAAACTCGTACTAAACATGCTCACTACCGCAAGCATGATTCGCCTGGGCAAAAGTTATCAGAACTTAATGGTAGATGTGAAAGCGACGAATGCAAAGCTAGTTGCAAGAGCGGCTCGTATTGTTATGCAAGCAACAGATTGTACTAACCAAGAGGCTAAAACGGCGCTCAAAGAAACGGACTACGACGCCAAGTTAGCGATTTTGATGATTTTAACCGGGCTGGATAGAGAAAGCGCGACTGAGCAACTGAACGCCAAGCAAGGATATTTAAGAAAAGTCGTGATCGCGCAAACTAATCAATCTTAATCAATAAAGCGCCTCACTTATTTAAAAGTCAGGCGCCTTTTATGGCTTAATTTAGTAGTTCAATCGTTCAATGTGAGTAATACCGACTTTACCTTCAAGGTCACTGAACATATGAACCATTGCTGGGTATGGTTGTGCTCCAGGGTAGACAACTTCTGCATTACAGAAAAACGCATAGTTTTGTCCGGCTACGACTTGAGTAGCCACAACCAAAGGGGAGTATTTGACACCGACAAACCCCTCGATACCTTTAGCAAATACTTCTTTATTCTCTGCTGTGAGTTCATGAAATGGACTCCAGCCACCAGCCATTTGCGTTGACATAATGTGATTCCTTTTTTCTGTGCTCACTATCAAGCAGTATGAACATAGTTTAATAAGGAAGATTTTGCCACATTTATGTGATACAGACAGTGTAACAACGGCTTTATTGACTATTAATTTGAGTATTCATTCCAACCACGTTGCCATTCCATGCGGAATTTTTGCGCTTGCTCAGTACCTTCACAAACCCCTTCGTAATACTGACCAGATAACCCCATTTGATACGCAAAAGCAGGATTACAGTACTCACGTAAACCTTCTAAATAACCTTGGTCGTAGTCACTTTGCTTAACACTACCCAACTCACGAAGCTCGCTCATCGTGCGCGATGTGTGTCCGGTTATGCCATCTTGATATCCGATCTGATGCCAATCTCCCGACTTGGCAAGATCTGCTGTCGTTGCTGTGCATCCTGCAAGTAAAGCCAGTGCCAGACCTACCGTTACCTTTTTCATGGTTCTTCCTTAAGTAATTGTTTTCAAAAATAAGCTTACCACTAATTATTGGCGCTTGCCGCTGAGCTTGCAGATTTAACCACTGATGACTCAAATCAGCCGCTCAAGACTGTCATCAACCTTTCGCCATTTTTAAAAACCGCTCAAGCAGCATATCGACCACTCAGTGCTCTATTCGACCACTCATCTACTAACCGAATGCATTTAACACAAGTGACGCATAACATGCATCCTGAGATTAAAAAATTACCCTACCCAACTAAGACCAAGGACAATTGCTATGATGTGGTTTCTAACCTGTGTCGCAGCCCTAATCGGCGGATACTTCATCTACGGCGCTTTCGTCGAGAAGATTTTCGGCATCAATGAAAAACGCCAAACGCCAGCTCACACCAAATCGGACGGTGTTGACTTCGTTCCAATGTCAACAAAGAAAGTTTACCTAGTTCAACTACTTAACATCGCAGGTGTTGGTCCAATTTTTGGCCCGATCATGGGGGCACTATACGGTCCTGCGGCGATGCTTTGGATTGTAGTCGGTTGTATTTTTGCTGGTGCAGTACACGATTACTTCTCAGGCATGCTTTCAGTGCGTAACGGCGGTGCATCTGTACCTACCATTACAGGTCGCTACCTAGGTAATGGCGCAAAACACTTTATGAATATTTTTGCCATTGTCCTATTGCTTCTAGTTGGCGTAGTGTTCGTTTCAGCCCCTGCTGGCATGATTACTAACCTCATCAATGATCAAACAAGCTTGAGTGTAAGCATGACAACGATGGTTATTGCTATCTTTGCTTACTACATCATTGCGACGATTGTTCCTGTCGATAAAATCATTGGTCGTTTCTACCCACTGTTTGGCGCCCTACTTATCTTTATGTCTGTTGGCCTAATGACAGCCGTTGCTTTCTCTAGCGAACACACAGTAATGGGTGACTTCCAAGTTTCGGACATGTTCTCTAACCTCAACCCAAATGACATGCCGTTATGGCCTGCATTGTTCATCACTATCGCATGTGGCGCTATCTCTGGCTTCCACGCAACTCAGTCTCCACTGATGGCGCGTTGTATGGAAAATGAGAAAAACGGTCGCTTCGTATTCTACGGTGCAATGATTGGTGAAGGTGTTATCGCGCTAATTTGGTGTGCTATCGCTCTGTCTTTCTTCGGCTCTCTAGACGCTCTATCAGAAGCTGTGAAAAACGGTGGCCCTGGTAACGTGGTATACAGCGCATCATTTGGTCTGCTAGGTGTGTTCGGTGGTATCCTTGCGTTCCTGGGGGTGGTTATCCTACCAATTACGTCTGGCGATACAGCGTTCCGTTCAAGCCGCTTGATCCTTGCTGAATACTTCAACATGGAACAAAAAACGCTACGTAACCGTCTACTGATGGCACTTCCACTGTTCGTTATCGGCGGTATCTTAACTCAAGTAGACTTCGGCATTATCTGGCGCTACTTCGGTTTTGCAAACCAAACAACAGCGGTAATGATGCTTTGGACTGCGTCCGCTTACCTACTGCGTCACAACAAGCTGCACTGGATTACCACTATCCCAGCTATCTTCATGACCACGGTATGTGTCACGTTCATCTTAAACAACAGCTCGCTAGGTTTTGGTCTGCCAATGCAACTATCAACTATCGTAGGTATTGTGTTTGCCCTAGCTGTGACAGGTTACGTTATCAAAACCTCTAAGGGTAAAGGTGAAACTGAACTGGCTGACGAAGAGAAACCACAAGCCGTATCAGAAACAGCGTAATACTCGTCACATCTGAGTGACTAAGATAGGAGCCTGCCAATTGCAGGCTCTTTTTGTTTTATACCCAAGTCACTTTAAGGTTCAGAAAGCACAGCGCAGCATCATTTACTTAGCTGTTCTTATCTATCTGAGCCAAGCATCTTGAGGTTACTTAGGTATACAATAACAACATTGATTCTAGGTTAGGTTCACTATGGAACTGGTCATCTCCCTTTTACAACAGATGTGTGTGTACTTAGTTTTGGCTTACATGCTAAGTAAAACGCCAATCATCTTACCTTTGCTGAGTATTTCTTCGCGCTTAAGCCACCGCCTAATTTGTTACGTACTCTTCTCTGGCTTTTGTATTCTCGGCACCTATTTCGGTCTGCACATCAACGATGCTATTGCCAATACTCGTGCGATCGGCGCAGTTATGGGCGGGCTGTTTGGTGGACCTGTTGTAGGTTTCGCCGTCGGATTTACTGGTGGCATCCATCGATACTCTCTTGGTGGCTTTACTGACCTAGCCTGCGCAATTTCAACCACCGCCGAGGGCGTAATTGGTGGCTTGCTCCACGTTTACCTTATCAAGCGAAATAAAGGCGCATTGCTGTTTAATCCAAGCGTCGTATTCAGCGTCACGTTTGTTGCAGAAGTGGTGCAAATGATTTTGCTGCTCGCCGTCGCGAAACCTTTTGATCAAGCCTATGAACTGGTGTCCGCTATTGCAGCGCCTATGATCATCGCGAACTCATTTGGTGCAGCGTTGTTCATGAGTATCCTGCAAGACAGAAAAGCAATCTTTGAAAAGTTTTCTGCGACGTTTTCGCGTCGAGCGCTCACCATTGCTGATCGCTCAGTGGGAATTCTAAGCAACGGCTTCAACACCGAAAACGCAGAGAAAATCGCACGTATTATTTACGAAGAAACCAAAGTGGGCGCTGTCGCAATTACTGACCAAGAAAAGATCTTGGCGTTTGTGGGCATTGGCGATGATCACCATAAACCGAACACGCCGATTTCATCGCAAAGCACATTAGACTCCATGGAGAAAAACGACATCATTTATCTTGATGGTGCGGAGCGTCCATACCAATGCTCCATTGCAAAAGATTGCAAGCTCGGATCTGCGCTGATCATCCCACTGCGTGCAGGGAAAGAGGTCATTGGTACCATAAAGCTGTATGAACCGAAGCGTAAATTGTTCTCGACGGCCAACATGTCGATGGCGGAAGGAATAGCCCAGCTTCTATCTAGCCAAATCCTTTATGGCGATTACCAACAACAACAAGCCTTACTCGCCCAAGCAGAAATAAAATTGCTTCACGCTCAGGTGAATCCACACTTTTTGTTTAATGCACTCAATACTATTAGTGCGATTACTCGTCGTGACCCTGACAAAGCGCGCGAGCTAATCCAAAATTTATCGCACTTCTTCCGCAGCAATTTAAAGCAGAACATTAATACCGTGACGCTAAAGGAAGAGCTTGCACATGTGAACTCGTACTTGAGCATCGAAAAAGCGCGTTTTACGGACCGCTTAGAGGTTGAAATCGATATTCAACCTGAATTGCTGGACATCAAATTACCAAGCTTTACACTCCAGCCTTTGGTTGAGAATGCCATTAAGCATGGCATTTCAAACATGCTTGAAGGTGGTAAAGTTCATATATACAGCGAAGCACACCCACAAGGTCACTTGATTACCGTCGAAGACAACGCAGGCAGTTTTGAACCGCCAAAAGAAAACCACTCAGGGCTAGGTTTAGAAATTGTCGACAAACGTCTCACTAATCAATTTGGACGTGATGCAGCGCTAAAAATTACGTGCGAGCCACATCAATTTACTAAAATGAGCTTTATCATTCCCCCAAAATCATAAAAGCACGCTGAAGCAATAAAGGTAATGTTGGATGTTAACCGCACTCGTCATTGATGATGAACAGTTTGCTCGTGAAGAGCTAGCAGAGTTACTGGATGAAACAGGCCAAGTTGAGGTCGTGGGCGATGCCTCAAACGCAATCCTTGGCCTAAAAAAAATCAATGAACTTAAGCCTGATGTGGTGTTTCTCGATATCCAAATGCCTCAAGTCACGGGGATTGAACTACTTGGGATGCTTGATCCAGAAACCATGCCTTATGTGGTTTTTGTCACGGCTTATGATCAGTATGCGATTCAAGCATTTGAAGACAATGCCTTTGATTACTTGCTCAAACCTGTCGACCCATGCAGGTTAACTAAAACGGTCAAACGACTAAACAAAGTCATTAGCCAATCCGCCCTAACGCAACAACTGTCTGCTATTACACCTGACACGTTGGATCAGATACCGTGCATCGGACACAACCGCATCGTTATCATGGCCACCGACACGGTGGAATGTGCTTACAGTGATATCAGCGGCGTGCATGTACGCTCCACCAGCCAAACCGCGAGCACCCAACTGACATTAAAAACGTTGGAAGAGAAAACCCCTCTAGTCCGCTGCCATCGTCAATACTTAGTCAGTATTAAAGCGATTAGCGAAATCAAGTTACTGGAAAATGGGTTAGCGGAAATCATCACCAAAACAGGCTTTGAGATACCAGTAAGCCGCCGCTACTTAAAGGTGCTCAAAGAGATGCTCGGCATTAGCCACTAACACAAAAACTTCACACATCATCGCTAAGTTTCCGCTAGCGTATAAATAGGACGCTCTGAAAAGACGAGGCGATGATGTATAAAGTTTTATTCATATGTAAGCACAACGCTGGAC
>NZ_WXWS01000422.1:0-8554 GCF_009904715.1 Vibrio sp. V42_P2S4T144
GTGCTACGCCGCCCTCACCAGGTGAACGCCAGTAAGTTTTCCAGTCCCCAGCCAACTTGACGTCCAGATAACCAGTAATTGTTTTGGCTTGCGGATCTTGTTGACCAGTGAGCACAAAGCGCGTTTGCACTGGAGGATGTTGTGGGTTGGTTAGCCAACCTGTATCAGTAGTTTGAGCTGAAATACTCAGAGAGAGCAAACTCAAAGCAAGCGTCATAAAAAACATGGACGCAAACTGAGTCAGTTTAGTAATTTGATTCATAGTGATTCCTAGTTAAAAGACAAAGGTGCTAAATAACTGACGCTAGTGGTCAGAAAGCACGCTTTTATTCTCGGAACACACAGAAAGTCAGATGGACTCGATACTTACGGCCTATCGGTTCCGTCCAATGTTGCGCACCAATATAGGCACTGCACAACCAAATTGCCGAAGCAAAAAGACCCACAAACAGAACAACAATAAATACATCGAGTTGATGTTGAGAAAACTGAATTAACTTTTCAGACAATTCGCACTTGCTGGTTTCTTTAGTATCAATCGACTTGACGCTCGAACGCTCATCAGTAAGTGAAACCGCGGGCGATTCCGTCTCATATTTCATAGAGCATGACGAGGCAAAACCTGAATTTTGCATCAGACACACAACGACCACCCAGCCAATAATCGCCAGTAGCCATTTTGCCCGCTTATGTGGCGTGTGATGTCGTTTAGTCAACAAACTCATAAGAATTCAGATAAAGTAAGAACGAAGAAGATAATACGCGAGTCGTCATAAAGCTCAAGTTGTATCCTCTAAATAGCCTTAAGAGGCTTCACTCGGTAAGCTTTAATCTAGCTTGCCATAAATATATGCCAACTCTGCGACGGTTTTTGCCGAGAACTTCTTCAATAGATTAGCTCGGTGTACTTCAACCGTTCGCATTGCTATGCAAAGTTCGTCAGCAATACGAATGTTGCGCTTTCCTTCAATGATCAAACGTAAAATGTCTTTTTCTCTAGGTGTGAGCGATTCATAAGCCGATTTAGCTGCTGCCATATCGAGGTTTGTGGCAGACTGCGCCTGTCCCTGTAAAATGGCTCGTGCCAGTTCATCGCCTTTGACTGGCTTTTGGAAGAAATTGACCGCCCCAGCTTGCAATGCATCGACCGCCATCGGGACATCACCATGCCCTGTCAGATAAATAACGGCTAACGGGCTGTTGGCTTTATTTAAAACTTGGTGCACTTGCTGACCACGAAGGTTGGGCATTCGGCTATCAAGGATCACGCATCCGGCCTGATGAATGTTCACTTTATCGAGAAAAGATTGCCCATCAGCAAAAGTCGTCACCTTGAACTCATGCTCTTCCAGCATAAAAGCGAGCGAGTCACGCACCGATTCATCATCATCGACTACAAAAACAGGTAGCTGCTTTTCACCGCTGCTCATTGAATGCTCCTATGCCTAGTTCAGATTAGTTTTGATATGGAAACACAAGCTCAACCAAACAACCATGTGGTGCTGTCGAGCTGATGACAAACTCGCCACCATGCATTTCCATCACATCGCGACAAATGGCTAACCCTAGCCCAAGCCCTTCTTCTTTGCTACTCACAAACGCTTGAGTCGGATTCTCTTGCTGCAACCCTGTACCATTGTCTAACACTCGAATAGAGAGTTGATTGATTTGGTAATCGCAATGCAGGGCAATTTTACCTTGATAGCCTGATGAGTGATATTTCTCTTGGAACAAAGTACACGCATCAATCGCGTTGCTGATCACATTAACTAAAACCTGTTGTACGCCAACTGCATCGACAAGTAACGGACGAATGTTCCCTTCTGTACTGGCCACAATAGAAATGTTTTGCTTCTGCATTCTAAAATGGAGCAACTCAATCGTGTCATCAATGAGTACTTGAAGATCGCACGACGTTTTGTCGACACTGCGCTTGCGAATCAACGTTCTTAATCGCTGAATAATTGCATCGGCTCTTTCAACTTGACCCTGTATTTTCTCAAGTACAGGGACAATATCTTCATGTGGGCGTTTTTTGGCCAAGCGAAGTAAACCGCCTTCACTATAATTGCGAATGGCTGCCAATGGCTGATTGAGTTCATGAGCAAGACTAGTGCCGATTTCTCCGACAATCGCGACCCTTTGTGAATGTTCTAACTGTTCACTTTTCTCTTTTAATCGTAACGATGTCTGCTCCAACGCTTGCTTACTCTTGCTAAATCGATACTCAAGCCAAAAGTGGTACGCGTTCAACACAATCACAAACATGAACAGCGCCCATGCCCATTCTTGATGACTACGCAGCCAGCGTAGAGCCTCACTCCACCAAGGTTGTTGCAACGGATGGAGATCCAACGCCTGATACAGTTTGTCGATACTCAGCAAGCTGACGGGGGACGTCCAACCTGACGCGCCTGCCGCAATAACCGCAGGGTGTTCAGGTGGCATCGCTAACAATACTTGCGCAATCTGTTTGGCAATCTGAGATGAGCCGCGCTCTGTTTTGGCAAATGACCAGTTCGGATAAAGCGGTGTGGAAACAGCGCATAACGAACGCTCGTTCGGCTGTTGATTTAAAACTCGGTAATTACTCGGTTGTAAAAGCCCTTCACTTAACATCTGTTCCAATAAACAAGCAGGGACAACGGCCGCTTCCACATTGCCATCACGTAATTGATACAGGTTGGCATCAATAGGAAAACCAAGATAGCGGACATCAGAAAAGAAATCGTTTGGATTAAGACCCATTTTGACTATTTGATAGCGCATCGTGAGATAACCACCAAAGGCTTTTTCTGATACCGCTGCAACGGGACGTCCTGAGACATCTTGCACCGTTTGATAACTTGAATTGGCTCGAACCACAAGCGCCGAACCAATGCCGTAATTCGAGTTTTGTGGTGCTCTGCTAGTTAGCGTTGCCATCCACGACAGCGCGTATTGCCTGCCCAATCGCACTGCCTGACCTGGGTTGGTTAAGATGAAATCTATCTTCTGAAACTTCACCGCTTCGCCCATTTCATCCAAGTTAAGGGGATGAAGGACAAAATGCACATCGGAAATTTGCTGATTGAGCCAATCAATGGTCGGTTGCCATCTCTGCTCAGCATAAAGATGACCACGTATCGCTAACACGCCCACTTCGACTTTTTGCTTGGCCTGTGGCTGCTCTGCTTTTTGCTCTTGCATTCCTTGCAGATCTGCTTGTTCAGAAACTGCGCCCTGAGCCAAAGATGCAAAGGCAACTAAGCAAAGAATCCAAAGCTGAAGCCACAGTGCTTTTTTCATGATGAGTCGAATCGTTCCGTCAAGAGAGTACAACAAGAATAACAGCTACCTTCCCTAAACCACATTTGTTTTAGATCAAGTTTGATCTGGGTATGTGGAAATCCACAATATAAGCCTCGCGGCGCATTTCTCACAATGGAATCAGTCAATTCAAATACAACAAAAAAGCAGGTGAGTTATGGATTCCACCAAACGTCGCTTTCTCAGCGCGGTCACAGCCGGAGCCGCGTTAATTCCAGTCGCAGGCATTGGCACGGCAACTGCGGGAAACATTATTCGAAATAATCAGTCCGCTGACCGAAAAGGACAAGTCGGCAAGCGTTATGCCATGGTGGTGGATTTGCGTAAATGTGTCGGATGCCAGGCTTGCACTGTGGGTTGCAGCATCGAGAACCAAGTGCCTATCGGTCAATTCCGAACCACCGTAAAGCAATACGAAGTTACGTTAGATGATAGCTCTACAGCCACGCGAGAAGCGAAAGCCTTTATGCTCCCTCGCCTTTGTAACCACTGCGAAAACCCACCCTGCGTGGCTGTGTGTCCGGTTCAAGCGACCTTTCAGCGCGAAGATGGCATCGTCATGGTGGATAACAGTCGCTGTGTCGCCTGCGCGTATTGCGTACAGGCTTGCCCTTACGATGCGCGTTTTATCAATGAGGACACCCTCACCGCAGACAAATGCACCTTCTGCGCTCACCGTCTAGAACAAGGCCTATTACCTGCCTGCGTGGAAACCTGTGTTGGCGGAGCACGTGTAATTGGTGATTTAAATGATCCAACAAGCGAGATTCGCCGCTTAATCACAGAACATCAGGACGACATCAAAGTGCTGAAACCCAATGAAGGTACCAATCCACACGTGTTTTATATCGGCATGGATGAACGCTTTACCAGCCATATCGACGGACAACCTGCCATTTACGACCCACAAGGAGAGCACGCATGAACATCACCGAAGTGTTAGTCCAACCTCAAGCAATGGCTTGGCTCCCGTGGGCGGTGCAGTACTTCTTTTACATCGGTTCTGCTTACGCTGCCGCTATTTTGTTCCTAATCGCCCTATTATTTGAGCAACACACCAGTCATCGGTTACGCGCCGCGCTGGTGCTAACGATGGCCATCGGCGCTATCGTAGGCCCGTTGGCGTTAACTGGCGACCTTCACCAGCCGGGACGAGCTTGGCATTTTTACGTGCACATCACGCCGTGGTCATGGATGTCTCTAGGCTCGCTGTTCCTGCCTGTTTTCTCAGGTTTAGCGGTAGTGACTGCATGGCTGTATCTCCGCGAGGATCTGATCAACTTACGTAATCAGCCAGGGAAAGTACTGCCTCTAATTTCAAAGCTGTCACTGGGTGACTGGGTGCTCTCTCGTAGAGTCATGCTTATGGTATCTGTTATCACGGTGCTATCAGGCATCACCATTGCAGTCTACACAGGCGCTGAAATTGCAGTCGTTAAATCGCGCTCTTTATGGCACCAACCCGCGTCGCCGGTTCTTTGGTTTGTCACTGCATTTATGAGCGCGGTCGGATTTTCTCTGTTGATTTGGCTCTTGCTGCCTAGTCAGTCAAAGACACTGACATCTGGCGATACTAATTTACTTAAAAAATCAGTGGTTACCAGCGGTGTATTAACGCTGATACTGCTACCGATTTGGGCATCCAACAATTCCGCATTTTCGCTCTATTCTAGCGAACAGTGGATGCACAACATTGCCCTGCTCACTTTTGTCGTTTTAGGTTGTGTTTTGCTCGCTTTCATCTTCTTGCGCGATACCCAAAAGTCCGCATCAGCCAGATTTCGTCACGTCATAGGGCTCAGTTTTGTGTCTGCTGCCGCACTGGCAAGTGCATGGCTGATTCGCTGGTTTACCATCATGGAAGTGCAAATCATCGCCAAGTTCGATGCAGGGCTGTATCCATACCAACTCACTATGGATGGAAATGGCTGGATAGGCATTATCGGCATGCTCGGATTATGGCTTGCACTGGCACTGCTCGGTTCGGAGCTGGTTCAGCCAAAACAAAAGATCGAAGTAAAAGCCTCATCACTCACCTTAACTGAACGCTAATCAAAGAGGATTTCATCATGGATAACAAACGCCGTCAGTTTTTGAAATCAGGCATTGTAGTGGGTGGGCTTGGCGCATTCGCTGCGGGTTACGCCACCACCACCAAACATATGGTCGAGGGTGCGCTCGAAGGCACCGCAGGAGAAAAAACGCGTGATATTCACCACGGTAATTCTCTTGAACCAGAGTACACGGTCAACAGCAAAGGCAACCTGATCCCGAACCCAAACCAGCGCGTAGCTCCATCGATGTGCTTTGGCTGTTGGTCACTGTGCGGGTTGCGTGTGCGCATTGATAACCGCAACGACGAGATTTTGCGTATCACTGGCAACCCATATCACCCACTCTCTCATCAGCAACACATTCCATTCGAAACGCCAGTCAAAGATGCTTATTTAAGTTTGGCTGGAGAAGCGGGCCTTGAAGGTCGTTCAACAGCATGCGCACGTGGCAATGGGATGTTAGAAATTCGCAACAGCCCGTACCGCATTACTCAGCCACTGAAACGAGTTGGAAAACGCGGCGAAGGAAAATGGATTCCGATCAGCTACGAGCAATTGATAGAAGAAGTCGTAGAAGGTGGTGATTTATTTGGTGAAGGCCATGTTGATGGCTTACGCGACATTCGCGATTTAACAACACCCGTTGATCCTGAAAACCCAGAATATGGACCGAAAGCCAACCAATTGTTAATGACCAACGCCGGTAACGAAGGCCGAGACGACATATTCAAACGCTTCGCGTTCAACAGCTATGGTACACGTAACTTTGGGCATCACGGCTCTTACTGCGGCTACGCATTTCGTGCTGGCAGCGGCGCATTTATGAACGACTTAGATAAGAACGCACATTTGAAGCCAGACTTTGATAATGCGGAATACATCATCTTCATCGGTATGTCGCCTGCGCAAGCTGGCAACCCTTTTAAGCGCCAGGCGCGCCAACTCGCCAATGCGCGAACAGAAGGTAGCTTGGAATACACCATCATCACGCCAAGTTTGCCTGCGGGTTCATCGAGCTTGGCCGCTGGTGACAACAACCGCTGGATACCAATCAAACCGGGTACCGATTCTGCCCTCGTGCTTGGCATGGTCCAGTGGATCATCGAAAACCAACGCTACAACAAAACCTTCTTGGCGCAGCCGGGGGCAAACGCGATGAAGCGAGCCGGCACCGCGCACTGGTGTAATGCCACGCACTTGGTAATCAGCGATGAGCAGCACCCGAGAAACGGCACGTTTTTACGCGCATCTGATCTGAACCTGCCATTTGAGGGCGAAGCGTTGTCTGACTCCGACCCGTACGTCATCGTGGATGAGCAAAGCAGCGAATTTGGTGTTCATACCCAAGCTGAGGAAGCGGCACTGTTTGTCGATAAAACGGTTTCGCTTGCATCGGGCGAAGTGCGCGTAAAATCGTCTCTACAAAGACTCAAAGAAGAGGCGTTCAAATACAGCCTTGCGTTCTACAGCCAACAATGTGAAATCCCTGTCGAACAAATTGTTGAACTAGCAAAGCGCTTCACCAGTCACGGAACAAAAGCGGTGGTCGATACCCACGGTGGCAACATGCACACCAATGGGTTCTATAACTCGTTTACCATCATGATGCTCAATGCGTTGATTGGTAACATAAATATGAAAGGCGGCGCGATGGCCAAAGCGGGTGGCTACCCAACTTCCGCTGCGGGTCCTCGTTACGACTTCACCAAATTTACTGGCAAAGTCGGCCCGAAAGGCGTCTTTTTGTCGCGCAGTAAATTCCCCTACCACAAAACCAGCGAATACAAACGTCGCGTTGAGGCAGGTGAATCACCTTACCCAACTCGCGCCCCTTGGTATCCGTTTGCCGCGCCACTGCTGACAGAGCACCTATCTGCGGCTATTGATGGGTATCCATACCGCGTAAAAGCGTGGATCAACCACATGGCGAACCCAATGTATGGTGTACCCGGTTTGAAAACGCTGCTGGAATACAAGCTTAAAGATCCAAAGCAGCTCGGTTTGATTGTGTCTGTTGATGCGTTCATTAACGAAACCACCGCATTGTCGGACTATATTGTGCCGGACACGGTCACCTACGAAAGCTGGGGTATGGCAACGCCTTGGCACGACGTTCCGGTGAAAACCGTCACCGCTCGCTGGCCGATTGTGGGAGCGCGAACAGAGAAAACCGCCGATGGTCGTTCAATTTGCTTAGAAAACTTTTTGATTGATGTCGCCAAGAAAATGCAACTAGGCGGCTTTGGTGACAACGCGATTCAAGATGCGCAAGGGAATTGGCACGCCCTCCACAGCGCTGAAGATTTCTACTTACGTTCCGCGGCAAACTTGGCTTATGTGAAAGGCGGGGTACCTGAAGTTTCGGCAGAAGACATTGCGTGGTCCGGCCTAGAGCGTTTAATGCCAGCCATGCAGAAGACGCTGACAGCGGATGAGATGAAACGTGTGGCGTTTATTTTTGCTCGCGGTGGACGTTTTGAAAATGCAACCGAAGCGTATCAAGGTGAGCAAATGAAGCATAAATGGACACGACCTGTCGCGATATGGAATGAACGTGTCGGCAGCGCAAGAAACACCATGACCGGTGATTTCTACACGGGTTGCCCAACATGGCATCCACAAAAGCTGGCCGATGGCACACCAATGGAAGAACAGTTCCCAAGCTCAGAATGGCCATTCAGCCTGACGAACTTTAAATCCAACATTCACAGTGCGGTATCCAATCTATCGCCAAGGTTGAACTCGATTAAAGGCGTAAACCCAGTGTACATCCATCCAATCGATGCCGAGCGCGCAGGCATTAAAACAGGTGATGAGTTTGTTATTGAGACACCATCTGCAAGCACCAAAGCACTTGCGATGATAGTCAGCGGAATTCGCCCTGGCACACTCGGATTTGAACATGGGTTTGGTCATACCGAGCTAGGACAACGCTCGCACTGGATCTGCGATAAACAACAACCCGTAAAAACGCGCAGCCAAGATGGCGTCAACATTAACGACATTGGCTTAATTGATCCTACCCGAGAAGGTAAAGGTGTATTGTTGGATTGGGTAGTGGGCGCGGCGGCACGTCAGTCCTTGCCGGCCAAAATCCGCAAAGCGTAACGCCGCACGTTAAGACGTCTCTACCACTTAGAGCTGCCGATTTGTGCAGCTCTTCACCACTTTGTTTTTATCGCTTATAGAAC
>NZ_WXWS01000626.1:0-8541 GCF_009904715.1 Vibrio sp. V42_P2S4T144
CAACAGAACTGTTAAGTTGTTGTTTTTATTGGTTTTTATTTATTTTGGTAGCAATAGACACCGACAAAACATTGAATAAGTTAGTTTCAGTTCTAGGTAGAAATGAAACTAAAATGGTGTTTTTAAAAACAAACCACGACAATTGCCCGTCTGTGGCAATATAATGACAGAGTTACGCCGTCACGCGACACGAACAGATATGCATACCCACAATGATTATGCGGTATAGGTAACGTTATAAAAACCGAATTGCCAGTAACAATATGATTGCATTACTTTGCATATCTAGACAATCAAAGATCACAGTCTCATAATACCCTGCGAACATCAGCTCCCTTGGCAAGAATCCCCTAAATTCTTTCCAAATCAGAGCTATATACGTATTGGCTATCCAGTCAATTGGCTTAAGAGATATAGATATGCATTGCACGTTAAATCAATTAATCCCACTCGAAATACTAGATCAATGTGACCTGTCCCTAGATGTATTTAGCAGCTCGTTCCTCGATGACGCGACTGACATCTGCATGATTCATCTTATCCAATCGCATCCGAACGTACTCTGTAATTCATCTATTGAACGTGATGACGTATTAAACTTCGTTCGAGATCACTTCTCCGCTTAAAAAGCAACACTTATAAAGTTCTTCTGTTCGTTTTTTATTTAATTCCGAACACAAAAACGGTATGCTACGCATCAAGGATAAAGGTAGGGTTTTTCGTTACTCGCATACGCTCAGGGATGGAGTGTAACCTTTATCCTCCAATGTAATTTGGAGCAACCGTTCACCATGATTAATAAAATAAATACTGAAATTAAAGACTTAAAACCTATTGATATAGAGACACTTAATCAATTACTTGCAAACAAACAAACGGCAGACGCGCGACTAAAACGTGCCTTGAAGCACAGAGCGACTTTTTCCGAACAAATAGATGGCAAGGAAGATAGTGGACTATTCAATGACCGTATCGTGGCTGTAGTAAAACGAGGTAATTCGACTACCCGTTTACTTGAATATATTGAGGCAGCTAAAACGGCCAATAAAGAGCTTTTAGAGCGCGCACCTCAATACTTCAACAGCTCATCTAACTCATTTAAAGAGACGACCGTAATTGATAACGTCCGTCGCGTTAACATCACAATTAATAAAGCCGCTAGCAGCCAGAAAGTCACTGGCGCACGTCTAGCCAAAAGACTTGAAGCATACCTACGCGACCTTGACCGTAAACTCTCCTACGATCTTCCAGAAGATGAGAAAGAACAGCTCATTAATGATAAAAACACTGCATTGAATGAATTGAAATACTTCACAGACAATGCAGACGTTGAGTTTAGAAAGCGCGGTCAAGAACACAACGACATTGTAGCTATCATCCATACCTATGATGGCAATAATGGTGGCATTTCGCGTGTGGCTAAAAAGGTTCATGTTAACGCTGGTGGCCTTGTTCTGATTAGGCATCGTTCTTGTAAAGATCACGATGTGTTAATCACAAACAATACCACTGAGGGACGTTCGATATATGATGAAGCTAATGCTTTTAAATCCGTACTGTACCCTAACGCTAACATGTATATTGAAAGCGAAGTCGATGCTATTCGTGAAGCCAGAAAAGAGCTTAGAAACAAGAACGAAAACAAAGCACGTTCGCAGTTCGATGGATATGTAAACTAAGGTTTCTAGCTAAATTATTGTTGTTCCGCTTTGATTGGTGATTTGGTGGCGATATTTAACGGTATCGCCACCTTTTCATATTACTTTTATATGTTGGCACCAACGGAATTAAGCATCGTCCGATTCAAGCGCTTCCAGTACCCATTGTTCTACTGAATTGCGAGACTCTAGCATGCTCTCTGTCACTTCCATTTCGTGCGGCACATAATCTACCAATTGAGAAAAACAGTATGTATCCCAACGGTCAGGTGATGGGATGTTCATTTTCTCTTTCATCATTGGCTTTGGCATCATTACCCATTGGCCTGACTCGTTGATTGCACAGGGTATTTTACTGCCTTGCTCCGCCGTCTTGACGTTCTTATCTATCTGCATCCGGCCTTGGTTGATAGAATCCCGAGCCATAACATTGGCATAGGCACGTTGGTTAAAGAAACGCTGCTTATCGCTGGTGGAGTGCATCTTTTTACCCCAACGAATGCGCTGTACTCGCCGTCCGTAACGTTCTAAGCAAGTCGCCGTGTCATAACCAACACCGTCACTATCCACCGCTATCGTGATGTTTGGGTACAAGTCCTCACTACACTCTGCATGGATAATGTCAGCAAACCGAACCGGATCGACCGTACTTGGCTGCTCAAGCAATTTCACGCTCTTAACGATGCGCTCCATCCGTTGACCCCAAACCTTGCAGATATTGAGTATCGATCTATCTCGACCATTACCCACGTCCACCAGCGCAGCCCAACCCCAACCATCGGGCATATCGAGGTTGAGCCTTGCGCTTTTGTCCAGTGCATCCCGACTAAGCAGCATGCCAGCAATGGAGCTTGGGAACTCCCCACGCACTTTAATGAGGTATTCTGGTGCCTCTCGACCGCCATACTCCAATCGCTTATCGAGGATAAACTCCACGGTTACGAACGGCGATTCCTCGGAGTTAAGCCGGATGGCTCGCCATCGACCACTAGGCTCGGCTAATCGGTGATGCGTATCGTAGAAATAGCCGCTAGGGCGTGTTGGCTGGCTCAACAACAGCATTCGGTTGTCTTTCTCGGTCAATGCACCCGCTAACACACCAAAAGCCTTGTCAGAGACGCCTGACGCCTCATCGACAATAACAAACAAGTGTTTAGCGTGTTCACCCGCCAGCGCTTCCTCGTTACCAATACGGCACGATTTAGCACTGGTTTGCCAGATACCTTTTGCTGAGTTTTCAAAAAAGGCTGTCTCGGTAATGGTGAAGTATTGCTGTAACCAGCCGTGCTTTTGTAACAGCGTGTTCCAGTTGGATTTTAGGTACTTCCACACACCGATTTGTACCTGTCTCGCGTTGTTCGCCACCAGCACAACACGCGCATTGGGGAAGCAGAGCATGAAAGCAATGATCATGATACTGGTCATGTCTGACTTGCCTGTACCGTGGCCAGAGCTGACGGTCGTTCGCGCACCAATACGCTGAGCACTATCAATGATTTTGCGCTGCTGCCAGCTCGGCTTCTTACCGACTAGCTCAACAGCGAGGCGTTTCCAGTCATAGCGATAACGCTTAACTAGGGCAGGGTAACGGGGATCTTGTGTTACGCTCTTTATTCGTCTAGCCACCAAGTACCTCGAAGCTGTCTACATCGTCAAACCCCGACACTCCCTCGTTATCGAGGTCATCATAGGCTTGCTCTTTAGCGGCTTCGTTTTGTATTTGGGATGGGGATAGGGTAGGTTCTACGCCGTTCTCTAGGTCTTCGGCTTCTTTGATTCGTCGGTTTACTTCTTCTTTACGTGCAGGTAGCCAGTTATCTTGCTGCTCAATCTGCTCTAACGTGTAGTCATCAAACAGCTCATCCAGCTCTTGCTCACTGATACCAGAGTCGTCTACTTCTGGCTCTAGGTTCGCTAGCTCTACCTTAGCTTCATGCAATAGCGTTGCTGGTGGACGTGCGCCTAACTTCTCGATTTGTTGGCACGTCTCTAAGGCTGTCCAGTTGTTCTTAGTACGCAGAGAAAGCATTTCTATTACTAGGCTGGTTTCTTCTGCTGGTAGTAGGTGCGGCATCATCAATTCAGCGTATTCCTGTTTACGCAAATCGATATAACGCTTGGCCTCTTGCTTGGCCATCGTGGAAATACTTAATTCCAGTTCACGCAATCTGGTGCCATAGCCAAAGATGAGACGGTCACGCATGGCGTTAATGTCTACTGGTTCATTCTCATCATCGAGCGGGATGTTTCCGGTTTCCTCCATTTCATCGATCTCTTTAAGACGCTTGGCCAACGTCTCATTCATTCGGTAATACTGCGAACGGGCAATAATCAGCTCGTTGCAAACCGAAAGCGGATCGGTGTCCATGAGAATATCCATGATTTCGCCAGTAATACCCGCACTACGGGCATAACCACCATGCACAACAGGGCGACCCACTTGAGCACTGGAATACTGCGAAAGTCCCTCAACTGATCGCGGCTTGCGCAGTGATCCAATACCCCCTATTTTCGCGCGATCGCCTTGCGCACCTTGCGCTTGCGCAGTTGCCCCCGCTTGTTTGGACTTTGATTTATCAGCCCTTTTTTTCTTCTTGTCGTTTTTCGCTTCTTGATATTTCGCTAATTGCTCATCGTAAAGATCAAATAATCGATCAAACTCAGGCAGCGATCGCATGGAGTTGAACTGGCGGCGCAGTGTCGAACCGTTCACCCCTTTATCTTTCGCAAAAGCGGCCATCGTGAGCGTTGGATTTTGAGCGCCACGCACGAGAAATTCTTTCAAAAGGGAATGCCAGTCATTGCCCTGACTGGTCTTTTTCGCTTTGATTTTTGGCATGACGGACGGTTGGAACTTACCGCCCTTTTTGGCTGGCCGTTTTATATATCGCTTAGCGGTGCCGTACTTTAGTCCGTTGGCTTCGCAATACTCGGCCAGCGTCAAAGTCGGCTGCTTCTCTAACTGCTCCCAAAACTGCTGTTGGTGAGCCTGATAGTCAATCTTGCCGGACACGGTTAAACCCCATTTATTTTTTACGTTCGGAATAATACAGAGTTTGAACAGGTAACAACAACACGAACGAGGCCAGATTAAACAATCATTTAATTGTCAATATGGATTTAAGTAGCAATTTTAATAACGCGACACTAAATAGTATTTACAGTAACGATTTTCTGCATATAATCATGTCCAGCTAGTGAGTAACGCTACTTATGTTCAATTGATTCTGCGGCACGATATAGTAATTGGCTGCGTTACCTCACTAGCCATCTTTCCCCCATACCCAAGACAACGCGCTACGTGATGAAAGGAATACCCCTTGAAAGCACCCGAGCGCATCAAATTCAGACACAAAGCAAAAACCAAAGCACGACAAGCCATGTTTAGAACTCGCCAACGAGAAAAAGGCTTAGCGCTGCTCCAAGTGCGCATTTCTCGCCTTGCTCACGCTAAGGCTTGCGAACAGTGCGAACAGAACGGCATTACCCTGACCGAGCTGTACCAGTTGGCCATCGACAACACTGACCCAAACCAACTACCAGAAAAGCACCCCGAAGTAACCGAGGGCGACCTAGTGGGAACACGCCAAATCAGTCCTTGGATTGAACCCGAAGTAGCAAAGACGTTCGAGGAATTGGCCATCAACTACCGTAATCGAACCATAGCGATGAGCGCTATCGTCTATGCGTATTGCGCTCGATGCGAAGCTGAATGAACCGAACTGGACACGCTTGGGGCGCACTGTGCTTTGCGCCCGTTCCTCTCGCCTTAATGGCAGACACAACACCACTGCATTCAATCCTGGCATTTCTTGGTTGCTTAAGCGGTTCGAGCGCACCGGACTGGCTTGAATTTGACAGAATCCCGCACCGAACTTACACCCACATCCTTTCGATATGGCTCGCTGTAACGGCTTATGGCTATCATTTAGCGATAGGGGATACATTCATATCCATTGAGGCGTTAAAAACCACCAGCACGATTCTAGGTGCGATTCTGTGTGGATTTGGATGCGGTTGTGTGTCGCATTGGCTTGGGGATGTGTTAAACCGCCAACCAGTGCCGATTTTTACCCCATTTGATAGGTACTGTTTGAATCTATTCGCTTCGGGGAGCCACCAGCGAACCACATGCGTATTCATTTTCTCGGTAGCATGTATTTTAGTTGGCTTTTTACGGCCCCTGTCATTCCGAATAGACTTGTTAAAAATGACGTTTTTAACATAAGAAAAGGCCACGTTTTACCGTGGCCTTTTGATTTTGAGGAGTTGTCAATAACAGGTAATTCAATAACCAATCAATTGGCCATCTATATTTTGGAGTATCCACGTCCATTTTCTTGCGAGCGAGGCAAATATAGGACACTCAAAACGCCTTTTCAATAGGTTTAAACACGACACATAAAAAAAGAGCCAGTATTTCTACCAGCTCTTTAACTCTCTTTTGCAAACCTTCTTTGAATCACTCGCCGAAGCTGTACGCTTCACACGAAAACAAGGCAATTATATTGATACTTACCTCGAAAAATCAAGAAAAAAGCGCCAATGGAAGAACCAAAGGCGCTTGAGCACAGTTGTCTAAGATTTTTAAAGGAAAACACGGTCGTCACAATGGCAACTATGTAACTCGCGCACAAATAAATCTATCTGTTCGGAATTCTCATTTCAAGTATTTTTTACCTAGCTACTCGCCTAGCCCTTTACTCTACTCAATCTAGCTGGTGCTTTCAGTTTGCTTTAGATGATTGTTTATCTCGTGGATCATCTTGCGTAGGGAGTTATCCAGCTCTTTGGTGTACAGCTTATCCTTGGCCAGTTCTCGCTTAAGGATGCGATCGTGTTTGCGATACCAGAATAATTCGTGGACTTTTCTCATGATGCCTACTCTCATAGGCGTTCTTTGGTAGGGGATAGATAGAACAAAGGGCTGACCCTCTTTCGAAGATCAACCCTTTGCCCTCTTTGGGAGCCTGTAGGTTTTACCCTACAACGCTTGCACAACCTTATTAAACAAGCGCACCGTATAGGAAGTCGTATCCGTCACTATCCTATGGGAATAATACTAAACTCATTCCGAACACATCACAATATTAGTTTTAATTTCATTTTGTGATTTTTTACCATTTATAGATTTTTTCTGTCGCTTTTTGCTGGTGGCTTTTTTGAGTGTTTCGTAGTAGCCAATCTTTATCAAAAAGAAGTACCAGAGCGCGTTAAGAGGCGTGATTTGCCTAAACTGTAGGGAACATTTTGCATTTCTTTGTTGAAAGCATGGCTTTATGAGCTAAGTTTTATATTGGTTTTTTATTACTGATATTGAGGATAGTATGGCTAGGTATTATGTGAACAAGAATCAACAAGCTAATGGCGATCATGAAGTGCATAAGCAAGGTTGCTCTTACATGCCACTGGAACATAACCGAACGTATCTTGGTGAGTTTGCTAGTTGTGGGCCTGCAGTTTCTGCAGCGAAGAAAACCTATTCAAAGGCCAATGGGTGTTATTACTGCTCAGAAGCTTGCCATACGGGGTAGGAGCTTCCTAGGGTAGCAAGAATAGAGGGATCTGTACTTTGATCCCTCTGCGTAAATGTGTCGCTAGTTAACCACTTTTAGAGTTGGTTGTGAGGTGTTACTGGAAAGGGGACCTTTCTCATTTCTGACTTTTGATACAACCGCCTTAAACAGAAAAAATGGGTTGTTAAATGTTAAGGCTGAAAGCTCATCTTGAGGTAGTTTCAACTCATTGAGTACTTCGCTCCGAGATATATTTTTTTCTCTCAATTTATTGAAAATCTTTTGAAATACTAAAGACGTTTCCCTGCTCTCTAGACCCTCTGGCTCTGATTTTCTGCCATAACAGTTTGATAGCTCGATGTTTAATTGACGATAATGCCACTCGGATGACAAACCTAAGTCAAAAGTTCTTCGTATTAGAGCCGCTAATGATACTTTCCAATGCTTCTTCAGCTTCAACAGTTGATTTAGAGAAGGATATGAAGGTACTTTCGCTAGAATACTTCCTTTCGGCATTAGAAATGCTGACGCAAATCGATCCGCTTGTTCCTCGGCTTGGCGTCCGTTGTTAGATGCATGTTTGTGCAACACTAGATGACCCAGTTCATGGGCGGCATCAAAACGACTGCGTTCTGGCGTTTTCATCGTATTCAGAAAAACGAAAGGTTTTTCGTCCAACCAAAATGAGAATGCATCTACTTCGACACAATTCTCAGTCAACGAAAAGACGCGCACCCCTTTAGACTCCAAAAGGTGAATCATGTTGGAAATAGACAGTTCACCTAAGCCCCAATGTTCACGTAGAAGTTGTGCGGCACTTTCAGGATCTGCGAAATCTTCGCTGCTGCAATCTAAAACATCATGTTGCTTTAAATTGAATCGACTTTCTAACCAGGTATTAAACTCAACTGCCAGCGTTCCGGCACTAAGAGCTGCGTCTCTTTTGGACGCACTAAGCTTCGTCATAGCTCGGAAGCTTACGCCTTCTTTTACGATTTGCTCAGGATTATCCGCGTAGAAAAATTCAACAGGGTAATTGAGAATATCTGCTATACGACTCACCAAGGTTGAGTCAGTTGTGTCCAGAAGCCCCTTATTTTCATATGTTGAAAGCGTTCTCGTAGTAATCCCTGTTAGTTCGGCTAACGCCTTTTTTGTATATCCTCTTCTTTCTCTAGCAATTTTTAGTCTTAATGAGTTAAACATTGTCGTTACTTACTTCTTCGATATCAAAGTCAATTTCATCATTGAAATCGACTTGTGAATCAACGATTTCTTCGTTGTCCATGTCAATAATTATACGGTTTTCAAGATCAAATCCTGTCACGTAACCTCTCTTATTGTAGGATACAGGTCTCGCCAGCTCA
>NZ_WXWS01000564.1:0-8526 GCF_009904715.1 Vibrio sp. V42_P2S4T144
CGATACTATTGTTGCGTTGCAACACAGTAGCCCTGCGCAAAAAGAATTTTACCAAGCGGTAGAAGAAGTATTAACTTCTCTCGCGCCGGTAATAGAAGGCAATAATAAATATAAGGAACAAGCGATTATCCAGAGGATCGTCGAGCCAGAACGTCAAATCATGTTTCGAGTTCCTTGGGTTGATGATGCTGGAAATGTACAAGTAAACAAAGGTTATCGAGTTGAATTCAACTCTGCTTTGGGGCCGTACAAAGGAGGATTGAGATTCCATCACTCAGTCAATGCGAGCATCATAAAATTTCTCGGCTTTGAGCAAATCTTTAAAAACGCACTGACTGGCCTTCCTATCGGTGGCGGCAAAGGCGGTTCAAACTTCGATCCTAAAGGAAAATCCGACGGCGAGATCATGCGATTTTGCCAATCATTTATGAACGAGTTGTACCGTCACATCGGTCCTACCACCGATGTTCCCGCAGGCGATATCGGCGTCGGGGCGCGCGAAATTGGCTATATGTTTGGTCAATACAAACGATTGACGGGGCGCTACGAAGGTGTGCTTACAGGCAAGAGTCTTCTTTGGGGTGGATCACTCGCCAGAAAAGAAGCGACAGGATATGGCGCCGTCTATTTTGCAGAATGCATGCTCAACGACCGCAACGATTCATTGAAAGGGAAAACTTGCCTCGTTTCTGGTGCTGGCAACGTGGCTATCTACGCCATTGAAAAACTGTACCATATGGGAGCAACGCCGGTTACATGCAGCGACTCTCGAGGTACGATCTATCATGAGCACGGTATTGATCTTAAGCTCCTAAAACAACTGAAAGAAGTGAAAAGAGCAAGCTTAGAAGAATATTTAGAAACTTACCCTGAAGCAGAATACACACCAGAGGGCGACTATCCTAATGAAGGACATGCTGTTTGGCGATATCAGGCTGATGCTGCCTTCCCTTGTGCGACTCAAAATGAATTAACGTCAGACGACGCACTGGCTCTTATCGAAAACGGATGTATTTTGATTAGTGAAGGGGCGAACATGCCAACCACCCGTGATGCTGCCAATATTATCGTGGACTCGGACATAGCTTATGGGCCTGCCAAAGCAGCCAATGCAGGCGGCGTTGCAACCAGTCAACTTGAAATGGCGCAAAACGCCAGCATGCAAAACTGGACGTTTGAACAAGTGGATAGTCAGTTGCAAACCATCATGAAAAATATTTTCATCAATGCAAACGAAACCAGTAAAGAGTTTGGCCAACCTGGAAATTTAGTTTTAGGCGCCAACATTGCAGGCTTTAGAAAAGTCGCTGATGCAATGATTGAGCAAGGTGTCGTCTAGATGAACGAGCCAGCAGGATGACTGCTGGCTTAATATAACTCCGCAATAGGCCGCGCTTTTTGATAAAGAGCTCCACTTAATTCGCAATAAGCGTTGTCACTTCTGTTTTAACGGAGTTGGCGATAAAGCAATTCTCATGGGCCATGTGGTGCAGTTTTTCTAATTGAGATGGTGTCGGTTGTTTTTCACCTGAAAATGTTATCTTAGGGTTTAACGTTACCTTTGATACCCACTCTTTTCCGTTTTCGCCTTTTTCAAGCTCCCCTACCGCTTCATCTAAGTAACTGTCCACAACGTAACGCCGCTTTGCTGCAATAGACAAGAAAACGAGCATATGACAACTAGAAAGTGCCGCGACAAACGCTTCTTCTGGATCAACATTTTCTTCTACGGATAGTGGTAATGGTACTACGTGGGGAGATGGAGATGCTGGGACTTGCAACCCTCCATCAAATTGCCAAATGTGTGCCCTACTATACTTATTATCACTAAACTCTTCGCCAGCTTTACGATGCCATTTGATTAAAGCGGAATGCTTACTCATTCTAACTCCCTGATTTTCCGACGACGAATCAACACTATCCGTCCTTGCCACAGTAAACCACAACAAAATGAGTTAAGGAAAGCATCGCACTCACAGGGACTATAAAATCTGTTGAGGATCGGCATTGTTCTTCTGGATATCATCCAAAAGTCTATGAGACTGATGGATGTTGACCTGTAACCGATTGATCAGCATCTGCAACTGCTCAATCTCGGGACTTTGGTTGGCTTTAAGTTGAGTTTCCAGGGCCTCCGTTTGGCTCGCCAAAATAGGTAAACTTAGGTTCAGTGCCATCCCTTTCGTTTTGTGCAACGTCAGCTCTAATGAAGCAAAGTCTTCAGCCATAAAGTATTCAATAAGTTCATCAACAGAAGTCTCAAAATCGACAATAATGCTTTTTAGCAACTCGTCGAGCGCTTCTGGCTCATCTCGTAAAGAAGTAAACATGCCTGAACGGGAGAGTTCTTCCTCTGTTAACCTTAAGTTCTCGATTGGCTTACGTTGCAATTGAAGCACATTGCTGTCACTCGTTAGTGGCGGATTCTGTTTCGGTTCGAGTCTGGCGGCAAACTGTTTGAGAGCGTCTGAAAAGCTCTCATGCTGTAGCGGTTTCGTAAGCACATGGTCTGCTCCTGCTTCGATAAAGCTATCGTGAGCTTCACGAAATACGTCTGCCGTGTACGCAAAGAGTAATGTCTTGATACCTAACTCTTGTCGGATAACGCGTGTCGCCTCAACGCCATTCATCTCGGGCATATGGTTGTCCATCAAGATCAGGTCGTACTCGTTCTCTTTCGCCTTTTTAACCGCGATTAATCCATTTTCTGCAACATCCACTTCATGCCCAAGCTTTTCGCAAAACCCTTTTGCCACAATGGCATTCACACGGTTATCATCAGCAAGTAGTATCTTGAAATGGTGTGATTTTGCGCGAGGTTTCGGTGCTTCTTGCTGCTTTTTCGGAGCAGATTCTACCCAAGGAATCGGCAACTCAACGATAAATTGACTTCCAACGCCTTCTATACTCTTCAGAGTAATATGGCCACCCATCAAATCGGTTAGTTTTTTGACGATGGCTAACCCAAGCCCTGTTCCGCCGAACCTTCGAGTCGTTGATGAGTCTGCTTGCTCAAACGAGTTAAAAATATGCTCGTGCTTGTCTGGCGCAATACCAATACCGGTGTCGCTCACGCGCATGACCAACAACTGATTCGATTCATCTAACTCAGTTCTAACCAGCACATGCCCTTCATTGGTAAACTTCACCGCGTTACCGGCGAGATTAAACAAGATCTGTCGTAAACGCGCACAATCTCCAGTAAATTCAGTATATTCAGAAACCTCGTTTTCCAAGATTAACTCGATATTTTTTTCATCAACAAGTGGTTTTATTGCGCTACACACCGGAGAAAGCACTTGATCGAGCTTAAACTTAGCTTGCTCAAATTCCAGTTTGTTTTCTTCAACTTTAGAAAAATCCAAAATATCGTTGAGGATAGTCATCAGATGCTGGCCAGAATCAAGAATAACCCTAATATGCTCTTTCGTCGTCGGCTCTTTGGTCTCTTCTGCAATCATTTGAGAAAGCCCTAGTACACCATTCATCGGCGTCCTTAGTTCGTGACTCATTGCAGCGAGAAAATTTGATTTCGCTTTTGCCGCTCGCTCGGCTTTGTTTCTCGCCTCTTCAATTTCAAGATTCAACTGTTTTAAGTTATGCATTCGGTGATGTGACTGATAAACAAACGCGCTAACTAGAAACATCACCGCGATAAATACAAACAACCACGTAAAACGCGCCTCACTTTGAGCAATATTGAGTAACCGATGCTCTGAGCTTTCGACAAACTCAATATAAGTGTGATCAAGCAGTTCATTCGTCAGCAATTCAATTCTTTTATCACTCGTTTGAAGCCGTTTAAGGAAGTTCGCTTCTTTTTCACTCTCAACTTCAGTTTGTGTTAGAAGCAACTGGTTGAGAAATTCAAAATAACGACTGCCACCCAATGATTGACCGCTCTCGGTAGAAACCTCTTGCTGATATAAATTGAACAACATGAGTAATGCATACCGATTTTCTACCTGAACACCAATTAACATATCAAGCTTCAACGTTGTTTGAAGCACTCGCTCCTTAAACTGTTCAAGCGTATGCCTAACTTTTATACGATTGGGTGTCACGGGAAACCAAACTGATGCCTTTGATGATTCCAACAGTGCCTTTGCTGCGATTTCTATCTCTACTAAAGATGTTGTTAACTCATAGTTTTTCCTATCTTCAACGGCATATCGGTTCACGATAACATCACGCTCTTCAATCAACTCATGTCCGATATTCATTAGCCCTGCATGAAATTCTTGAGCGTTTTTTGAATTCATATACGACATATACGCCAGTGTGCAGCACGTCAGTATCCCAATAAAAAAGCAAAAGTTGATCAGTTTGAATTTATTCATTTTCCAACACCTCTAAAATTATGGGTCTAGGTGCTGTCAACGACTGCAAGAATGCTTCAATGTCCGCGACATTCTCATCGTTCATCGTTATACCGAGCTGGGTTTTAGCCATGATTTGTATCGCGTCGGATAACTTATCGACTTGCCCATTATGAAAATAAGGACTCGTTAGCGCGACATTGCGTAAACTGGCTACTCTAAAATAGAATCGCTCTTCATCCTCTATCGTAACGAGCTGCCTGCCCGAATCCTCTACTACTGGCTTATCCTTGAAATAGGCGAACCTTTGGATCATCGCTCCGCCGATATTTTTGCCCTGATGACACTGCACACAACCTGAAGTCTGAAATGTTTTCCAACCTCTGATTTGCTGTTCACTCAGTACATGCGTGTAACCCAATAAGTAAGCATCGAATGGTGCGCCAGGCGTCTGCAGCCCTTCAACAAACTCCACTATAGCGGACTTGATATTATGAACGTTAATCGGCAATTCACCGTCACGATTAAATAGCGCTTGATAATGTTCACTCTCTTTTACATATTGCTCTATTGTTTGCCAGTTTGAGTCCATTTCCATTGGATTATGGATTGGACCATCAATCTGAGCCATCAAGGTGTTTTCCGTACCATCCCATAAAAAACGATAATTTAACGCTGCATTAAACACTGTTATAGAATTTCTAATTCCATCACCTTTCACCCCCGTAGAGACTGGTATATTTTCAGCGCCATTGGTTTGCAGATTGTGGCATGTCGCGCAGCTGACATTACCATTTGACGATAATTGAGGATCGCGGAAGAGATGCCAGCCAATTCTCGCTAGCTTAATATCCACATTAGGATCACCCTGTATGGGCTGAACTAGGGAGATATCACCTAACATCTTCGCGTTTCTTGCGGTTGTTGTTTGGCTCAAAATGAGTGTTACAACAGCTAGTGCGATTGCGCTGAATTGCCTCATCAACTACATACCTTAAACTTGTCATTGATATGAATTTAGTTGCATTTTGGCGTTTTTTCCACCGACAGGAAGTTGAAAAAACGAGTTAAGTATTGCTTTGTTTAAGGCTTTGGTTGAAGAGGGAGTAATAAGGCGAATATGAAGAAACCTATCGCCTTATGAGTAGCTAACGTATTGAAATCTGAGTTTAGTGTAGAAAAGCCAAAAACCGTTGAAACCAAGTCACCTCTCCATAGGAGATCAGATCGAAAATAGTAAAGAAAACGGCACAGATAACGGCCAACTTAATCAAACGCTGAACAATAAACATAAACATCACAATTACCAATAATTTGCTTTAGTTTACTATCTCACACAGCGTTTATATATAAAAAAGTAGTCTCCTAATTAGCCTCGGCAACTTATTCATTAGAACCTATACTCAAGCATCTCTAAGTTATTTGGATATACTTGAATTAGGATTTCAAAAAGTCCCTGTGACAACACAAGGAGGACTGCATGAAACGACTATGGATATGGTTCTTACCTTTACTCTTGATGGCCAGTCAAGCACTGGCGAATACTGTTTGGATTGTTCCTGTCAAAGGCGCTATAGGGCCTGCTACTAGCGACTATTTATCTCGTGAAATAGAAGAAGCTCAACTAAACGGTGTCAGTTTAGTGATCTTAGAGATGGACACACCAGGCGGCTTAGATAGCGCAATGCGAGATATTATTCACGCGATTACCACCTCCTCGACTCCCGTTGCAACTTGGGTCGGCCCATCTGGTTCTAGAGCTGCCAGTGCAGGAACATACATCTTGCTCGCTAGTCACGTAGCCGCCATGGCTGAAGCGACAAACCTCGGAGCTGCAACGCCCGTCGCGTTAGGTGGTACGCCTCAACCTCCTTCATCGGATGATGGCAAAGATCAAAACGCGGAAGAAACGCCAGAAGGAACCAACGAAAGCTCAGAGAAAGTTCCCGCTAAAACCGCAATGGAGAAAAAGGTAATTAACGACGCCAAAGCCTACATTAAAGGCTTAGCAAAACTTCATGGACGAAATGCAGAATGGGCAGAGAAAGCAGTAAGCGAAGCGGCGAGCTTGGATGCAACAGAAGCATTAGAATTAAACGTGATCGATTACGTCGCCAATTCTCCAGAGGACTTAGTCAAAGCCATAGATGGGCAAACAGTTAAAGTAAACAATCGCACTGTGACATTGTCACTTGAAAATCCAACATGGGTTGAAAGAACGCCAGATTGGCGAGCAGAAATGTTAGCCGTTATCACCAATCCAAACGTTGCCTACATTCTAATGCTCATCGGCATCTACGGTTTACTTCTTGAATTTTACAACCCAGGAATTGGCTTACCCGGTGTGCTAGGTGGGATTTGTCTGCTTCTTGCCATGTACGCATTACAAATGATGCCCGTCAACTACGCAGGTCTTGGTCTGCTGTTACTCGGTATTGCACTAATGATAGCGGAAGCATTCAGTCCGAGCTTTGGTATTTTGGGTTTAGGCGGCGTTGTCGCCTTTGTACTCGGTTCGATATTTCTCATGGACAGTGAGTTACCAGGGTTCCAGATCGCCCTTCCTTTGATTTTTGGTATTGCCATATTTTCCGTAGCTCTAATCGTGCTGACCGTCGGCCTGCTGCTCAAAATTCGCCGCCGGCGTGTAACGACGGGTTTAGAGACTTACCCCGGGAAGGTCGCTGTGGTAAGCGATGACTTTATCGATGGCGAAGGACGCGTTCAACTCAACGGTGCTTTATGGCGAGCTAAAGCCAAAGACCATCAACAATTCAAACAAGGTGATCACGTCACCATTGTTAATGTTAAAGGGCTGACCTTAACTGTGATGCCTGATGACCGCCAAAATAAATAGGAGGCGCTTTATGATGCTCTATACCGTTGCGGTGATCGTGGTGCTGCTGTTCGCACTAGCGACCCAAATGTTCAAAGTTTTGAGAGAATACGAACGTGGGGTTGTGTTCTTTCTTGGTCGATTTCAAGAAGTCAAAGGACCTGGTTTGATCATCCTTATCCCATTTATTCAGCAAATGGTGAGGGTTGATTTACGTACTATCGTTTTGGATGTGCCGACACAAGATTTAATTACCAAAGATAACGTTTCTGTGCGCGTCAACGCGGTCGTTTATTTTCGCGTAGTCGATCCTCAAATGGCGATTAACAATATTGAAAGCTACAGCGATGCCACCAGCCAGTTAGCACAAACCACGCTGCGCTCGGTATTGGGTCAGCATGAACTCGATGAATTGCTATCAGAGCGAGAACGCCTCAATAAGGATTTACAATCCATTCTCGATCAACAGACTGATGACTGGGGAATCAAGATTGCTACGGTTGAAGTCAAACATGTTGATTTAAATGACAGCATGGTCAGAGCCCTAGCCCGTCAGGCAGAAGCAGAACGTAACCGTAGGGCGAAGATCATTCACGCTACTGGTGAGTTAGAGGCTTCAAATAAATTAAAAGAAGCAGCGCAAATGCTCAACGAAGCACCGAATGCACTGCAATTACGTTACATGCAGACACTCACTGAAATCACTACAGACAAAACATCCACTATTATTTTTCCAATGCCGATCAATCTTATCGAAGCTGTCAGTGATATCGCCGAAGCGGTGAAAAAGAATAAAGAGACACAAGATAAGTAAGATTCTGCCCCTAGGAAGTAACGACCACTCACGTTACTTCCTTATTTGGTACTCGCTTTAAGGATGTTCCCATCTTCTTTATCACATTCTTGTTTCATTACTTCTAAGCCCGTTTTAAAGCATGTTCGCCAAGCGGTTTCAACATCGGCATCATACCCGGAATCACACTGTCGAACCGTTTCTAACAAACTCTCAAGCCAAACATCAAAATCCTGCGGCTCTATACCAATATCTGCACTTGCATGCTTTTTCCCATACTTTTCCACCATTTTGTGCGCTTCGGTCGAGGTATCTGCCATCATAAAAAATACGATAGACCCTCTAAGCATTCTCACTTGTTGGTGCATGTCTATACCGTCAAACTTCTGTCTAAAGTTGGCACTTTTCGACCATAAATTTTTGTAGAACAAGTCGAAAAACTCCTGATCTGAAGTACAACGTTCATAGCTATCATTAAAAACTTCAATCACGTTCATGTTGCTTTCCCCTACGCCTTAATATGAGTTTAATTTAATATCAAATAAAAGCTTCCAAATAAGGACTTTTAAGTTTCAAAC
>NZ_WXWS01000375.1:0-8521 GCF_009904715.1 Vibrio sp. V42_P2S4T144
CTGTATAAGCATAGATAAAACTAAACTCATTTGACGTAGCTAGGCCAAGATTGCTTATGGTTTAAGTTTCAATACTTTATCAATATCTTCTGCGCTGTGGCGCTCAGGTAACTGCTCCCATTCTTCACCCCATGAACGGTTCACAATTCGACCACGTTTTACCGCTTCACGCTCATCAATTACTTTTGCCCAACGCACAACGTTTTTGTAGCTTTCTACGTCTAAGAATTCAGCCGCATCGTAAGCACGACCCAACACAAGGTTGCCGTACCATGGCCATGTTGCGATATCAGCGAGGCTGTACTCATCGCCACCTAGGAATTCATTGTTCGCAAGACGCTTGTCTAATACATCTAACTGACGTTTTGCTTCCATTGTAAAGCGGTTGATTGGGTACTCGAACTTCTCTGGTGCGTACGCGTAGAAGTGACCAAAACCACCGCCTAGGTATGGCGCAGAACCTTGCAGCCAGAATAACCAGTTCATTACCTCAGCACGCTTAGCGCCTTCTTTTGGTAAGAAATGATCAAATTTCTCTGCTAGATAAAACAAGATGTTGCCAGATTCAAACACGTTCACTGGCTCAGAACCCGAACGGTCAACCAATGCCGGAATTTTTGAGTTTGGGTTAACAGCTACAAAGCCAGAGCCAAACTGGTCGCCATCGCCAATCTTAATCAGGTATGCATCGTATTCTGCTGCCGTTACGCCAGCCGCCAAAAGCTCTTCAAACATGATCGTCACTTTCTGACCATTTGGGGTACCCATTGAGTAAAGTTGGAATGGGTGCTCACCAACTGGAAGCTCTTGCTCATGACGTGCGCCAGAATCCGGACGGTTGATGCTCGCCCACTGACCGCCGTTTTCATTATCGTTTGTCCAAACTTTTGGTGGAATGTATTCGTTAGCCATTGTTTTCCCTTATTGTGTTTGAATGCATCTTCAAACTGACGGGTCTTACGCGCCAGCAAGCATTATTAACATCACCTCTTCGCCAACTGCGATTAGGCATACTCAAGATATTAGGTCGAATTCGCTAAATAAAAGTCCTGTAATCTCTTTTAGTTAGAACCTTTGGTTATGGGATTTTCTTTCACGCTATAAGTAAAAACGTCACGGTAATGTAAACTAGGTTCGAGATGCCAACGATGAGTAAGCTACACTCGGCGGCGCACCTCTATTTGGGGATTTAGAACAACCGCTAAACTTCAAAGTCACCAAGAATGAAGTTGTTCTGGATACCTTAGTTCAAACAACTTACGTGCGTGATAGGCAGTTAAGTTAGATAGTTAGAAAGAAAAACGCCCTTCACTAAATCAATGAAGGGCGTTTTAATGTATTCGAAACCGTTACTTAGCTGATTCAAACAAACCAGTTATACCTTTCAAAGGGAAAAGCCTTGCTTGTTCCAAACCTATCAACGTTACTTTACTAAGGTCATCAATAAAGAAACGACTGGTCATCGTGTGTTTGCCACCATTAATGAAAATCTCGATGACAGAATTGTCGATATATATATCAATCGTCTGCTTAGCGTCCAATCTTGGTGCTTTTCGAATGCTACCAAATTCTTCTGCGTACAAATGAGACATGTGACGACGGTCCAGCATAAACTCGTGCTTTGTCGCACTAAAGACGATGTTGTCACCTTTGAGGTTACTCAGCTCAAGTTCAAAGCCATCGCCCTCAAGGTCTAGTTGGATCAAACAACTGGTGCTTTCCAGTGTATGGGATTGTGCAAAGACCACCTCTTCTTTTCTTAAATTCTTCAGCTCAGGGAGCGGAGTTTGAACAAGAAAACCATCTTTCAACGTTAGTTCTCTAGGAAGAGACAACATTCCTGCCCACTGGTGTGTGACCGATGGTGTATCGATTTCTGGCAACCCTATCCATGCAATAAGAATGCGACGCCCATTCTCATCTAAATAGGTTTGTGGGGCGTAGAAATCAAACCCATAATCTGGCTGCAAAATATCTTGGTGGTTTTCTAAAGTCATCGACTCTAGGTTCAACTGATCACCCACGATATATGCGACAGAATAGATGTTTTTGAAATCATAAGGATTACTACTGCTCACGCCCTGTGGAGAAAACAGCATCACCGATTGACCATTAATCTCAAAGAAATCAGGACACTCCCACATGTACCCAAGGTCAGAAAACTTGGTCTTAATTGGACCTTTATGCTGCCACGTTTTCAAATCTTTGCTTTGATAGAGCGCCATTGAACCATGCTCGGTTTTGGTTTGAGCTCCCACCACCATCAAATAGTCGTCGCCTTTCTTCCAAACTTTTGGATCACGAAAGTGCTCCGTGTAATGTTCGTTCTCAATGACCACACCGTGCTTTTCAATGTTGCCGTCTGAATCCATGGTGGCAAAGCACTGTGTTGGAATTCGATTCCAGTTTTGGTCACGCTTATTACCAGTAAAAAACAGCAAAGCCTTGTTGTTTTCCACCAAAGCACCGCCCGAATAGACACCATGTGAATCGTAGTCTTGGTCGGGATGAAGACCCACACCATGATCAGTAAAATGGATGAAGTCTTTAGTAGAAAGGTGGTACCAATACTTCATTCCATGGACTGGTCCCACAGGCGTCCACTGGTAAAAGATGTGGTGCTCACCATTGAAATAGCACAACCCATTTGGGTCATTTAACAGCCCAAATCTAGGGGCGATATGAAAACTAGGAAAGCCTTTATCTTGCTGACGTGAAAGTGTCATTTCTTCTTTATCACACTGAGGGATTTGCTCAAGTCGGCGATATCTTTGCTCTACAGTCCAACGGTTGTTTAAGCTCATAATTTTTCTCAACTGAAATTGGATCTGAAGATCATTGCCCAATAAATTGCAGCAACTCTGTCTGGGTCGGAAGCGCGGTCATTGCGCCTTTTTGCGTCGTCGCTAATGCACCACAGCCATTTGCCCATTGAATCGCAGAGCTAACAACAGGATGATTTTTCCAATCGTCATGCCGAGACAGGCATGCCAGTAGCCCTCCGACAAAAGCATCACCCGCACCTGTGGTGTCAATCGGACTAACGACTTGACCTGTGATCAGTTCACTCTGACTTTCAAAGACGCGCCAAACACCTTTCGCACCTTGTGTCACCAAGACCAAAGCAATATTCAAAGAGGCTATTTGTTGTAAACCTTGCGCCATCGACGTTGAGTCAGTTAAGAACAAAAGCTCTTCTTCAGAGAACTTAACCACATCGGCCATCGCTACAGCCTTCATCACGACAGCTTGGATTTCTGATTGATCTTGCCACACTTCATCACGCAAGTTAGGGTCAAAGCTAATGAAACCACCAGCGGCTTTTGCTCTTTTGATCGCCTCAAATGTGCTGCTTCTACTTGGCTCATTTGCCAGTGAAATTGAGCAAACGTGTAGCCAGTCACCTTGCTTAAAGTTTGGGATGTCTTCAACAGACATAAACTGATCAGCGCTCGGTTTTACCATAAACGTAAAGCTGCGCTCACCTTGCTCGTCTAAATCCACCACCACTGTTGATGTTCTTTGCTCAGGATCTTTAACGAGAAATTCCGTGCTCACGCCCTCTTGATCGAGCGTTGATTGCATGAAGCGACCAAATGGGTCATCACCTACACGTCCAAAAAACGCACTCTTACCAGATAGACGAGCAATTGCTACGGCGACATTCGCTGGTGCACCACCGGGACATTTGAGTAAAGAAGTCTCAGATTCCGGTATTAGATCGACAACAGCATCACCAGTTACCCACACTTGATTCATCTTGCTTACCTTGAAATTAAAGCCCTGATAGTCCAACGTGTTGAACACCTTCACTACCAAGTAAAAATTGAAAAAGGCTAGCCAAGCCATTAGTGCTTGGCTAGCACCCCAAACATTTAGGAAAAGAAGTGGATTTTGGGGGACTCCACCCTTAAGGAGTTCAGATTAAGCCGCTGCTTTTCTACCAACTTTAGCGCGGTCACGCATACCAAGAACAATGGTGAGAACAAATGCGGTCAAGAACGCGATCACCATACCCGCGATGTAGTATCCAATCTTCTCTGGCGTAATAGAAATGATGCCTGGAAGACCTGCTGCACCCAATGCCTGAGCTTTCACATTAAACATTGTAATGAACGCGCTCGATAACGCCGCAGCGCAAACTGCCGCAATAAATGGGTAACGTAGTTTTAGATTAACACCAAACATGGCTGGCTCTGTAATACCCAGCAAACCCGTAACACCCGATGGAATCGCAATACCTTTCATCTTCTTATCTTTGCTCATCACGCCCACCGCCAACGCTGCCGCTCCTTGAGAAACGTTAGACATCGCCGCAATAGGAAAGATAAAGGTGCCGCCCGTCGTCGCAATATCCGCAAGAAGTTGAGTTTCAATCGCAATGAAGCTGTGATGCATACCAGTAATAACAAACGGAGCATAAATAAGACCAAATACCGCACCACCAACAAAGCCAGCAGTGTTGTATAGCCAGTTCAGACCATCACCCAATAGGAAACCGATATCACGCGTGAACGGACCGACGACAGTAAACGTCAGCAAACCCGCTATGAAAATCGCCAGTAATGGCGTTAAAAGGTTGTCTAAAACAGAAGGTATGACTTTACGTAAGCCTAGCTCAACCTTCGCAAGAATGAATGCCGATACCAAAACCGGTAACACCGAACCTTGGTAACCCACTTTTTGGATTTCAAAGCCAAGAATATTCCAAACCGGAATGTTGCCAGACACAGATGCGCCGCCGAATCCCCAACCATTCAGCAAGTCAGGGTGAACCATCAACATACCTAGCGCCGCCCCTAAATATGGGTTACCGCCAAACTTCTTACTGGCTGAAAATGCCAGCAGAATAGGCAGGTAAACAAACGGCGCGTTCGCAAACGTGTTGATCATGTTCGCCAAGTCTGTCAGTCCTGGGTTGGCATCAATCAAAGATTTGCCATCAATGAACAAGCCTTGAGCAGTCAATAGGTTATAGATACCCATCAACAAACCACCAGCGACGATTGCGGGAATGATTGGGACGAAAATATCAGACAGCCCTTTCACCGCGCGCTGAACAATGTTTTGTTTCTCTGCGCCAGCAGACGCAACGTCGTTGGTGGACATTTCACTCATCCCCGTCAACTTCGCCATTTCTGCATAAACTTGGTTTACGATGCCTGATCCAAAAATGATTTGGTACTGACCCGCAACTTTGAACTGCCCTTTTACTCCTTCAAGGCTATCAATCGCTTGTTCATCTATTTTTTGCTCATCTGCAACGGCAAGGCGTAAGCGTGTCGCACAATGCGCAAGTGCGGTGATGTTGCTTTTACCACCTAATAGAGTTAACAACTCTTTTGCTACTGCCGGATAATTCATTTCATACCCCATTGGATTATTATCTGAGCTTGCGAAATTTTCGGGAACGTTTGCAAAACGGATTTTTGCTCAATAAAACCAAATGATCAAAGATAAAGCAGAGAGAATGTGAGAATGATCGTCAAATTCTCTCCCTAAGAGCAGTATAGGAGGTTAGAATCGCTACTTATCAAAGAGCTTTTCATCTTCTCTTTGCAAACAATCCCAAAAACGAAAAACAGAATGGATAGGAACAATGGCGAGTCTGCATGATGTCGCCCGTCTGGCTGGCGTATCAAAATCAACAGTGTCACGGGTTATAAACGATGAGTATGGCGTAAAAGAAGCGACAAAACAGAAGGTCCGCCAAGCAGTAGCGGAGTGTGGCTATGTGCCGAACCAAGTCGCTAAAGATCTAAAATCTCAAAAGACCAATCTGGTTGGTGTCATTGTTCCTCGGGTTTCCTCTCATGCCACATCCCAAGGTGTCGATGGATTAACCGATGTCCTTGAAAAAGCCGGGAAACATGTCTTACTTGCTAGCACTCACCAAGCCCACGAAAAAGAACTGGAGTACATTCAGATCTTTAACCAAAAACGGGTTGAAGGGATCATTCTTTACGCCACCCACCTCGATTCCAAACTGGTAAAAGCAATTCAAAACTCAGCCGTTCCAGTTGTGCTCGTCGGTCAAGATGGTTCCATGTTTAATATTCCAAGCATCATTCATGATGACGCACGAGTAGGGTTTGAAGCGGGAAATAGACTGGTTGCAAAAGGTTGCCAAACCATGGGTTTTATTGGTGTGCAAGGTGACGATATCGCGGTAGATAAGCAACGCTCTGAAGGATTTGTTCAAGCGCTACAGCATCATGGTTTTGAGATCGCCTTCCATGCTCGTGGTGACTTTACCATCGATTCTGGCTATTCATTGGCAAAACAACACTTAACAAAGAACCCTAAGCTAGATGGCTTGTTCTGTGCGACAGACCGTATTGCTATCGGTGCGATGAGAGCGATTCAAGAGCTCGGGTTAACACCGGGTAAAGACGTTTTAGTGCTAGGAGTTGGTGATGATGAGCTCGCATCAGTGTGCACCCCAACCTTATCAACATTTAACTATGCATTTGATAAAGCAGGTGAAAATGGTGCGAAACTGCTACTAGATAGAATTGCCAACAGAAGTTTTGAAATGAGTAAAATGGTACTAACCTTCAAAACAATTGAGCGTCAGTCCTGTTAATGAAAAAGCGCCAACTGAAATCAGTTGGCGCTTTTCTTATTACTCTTTGTCGGTTAGATCCCTTTAGAACCAAGTTTCCATTTGCAGTGCAAACAGAACTTCACCACCATCACCCATCGTTGCAGCGCCCGCATCCTGGCTAATCGAGTAGCCATTTAAGTCTTCGCTCCAATCAACGTAGCTAACTGCAAAACGTAGCTCCGGACGGTCAAAGAAACCTGCAGCGGTAGACATCTTAAGCGTTGGTGCGATCGTCACTTTGTAAAAACTGCCACTTGCTTTATCAATCGCATTGTCTAGGTCCATGTATTGGTATGAGCCTTCATAAACCATCTCAAAGTTCTGCGTAAACTCTTGCGCTAAGCGGATGTTGAACGATGCCCACGTAAATTCATCATTTTCAGCAAAGCGATCTTGGCTGTGTTCTGCTAGCAACGCAGGTGCTACACGCCAGTTGTCGCCGATGCGTGTTACACCATAGCTGAACAAGCGTACGGCTTTTGCGTCTTCTAACAAATCTCCGTTTGAACCGATGCCTTTAAGTTCCGCACCCAGTCCATCACCCATCAAAATACCGGTTTTAGAGAAGCCTTCACTCATGCCAAAGAAGTTATCGCCATGGTAGGCAAACATCGCATGTAAACCTTTGTCCGCTGCTCCTTCTACGCGATCATTGTTATCAGCTGACGTCATGCCGCTCAGCATCAATTGCCAATTACCGAAGCGGTTGTTCATTGTCGCGATATAGTTTTCAACATCCGTTGACGAGCTATCAATCTCACCAAAATCACGACCATAGATCGAGAAGTTTGCTTTCCATGATTCGCTCATTTGGACGTCATACACGCCAGCACCAGTGCCAGATAAGAAAACGATATCCGAGTCAAAGAAGTGAATGTCAAAGTTATCACGGTCAAATCGTTTACCAGCCCAAAACGTCGCGTCAGCAAAAGCTCTTGATTCAGAGAACATACTCAACTTGTTTAGCTCAGCATATACCTGACGAACGTTTAATTGACTCTCGCTCGCCGTCCATTCGTTATTGGTTTCCGTACTATCTGCCAACATGATTCGGAACAATGCGCTGGAACCATCATCTGCAAAACGTTTGTGAATAAGGTTTGCTTCCACATAATGATCATCCTCTACCCCTAATCGCCCAACTGGAGCGCCAATAGCACCAGCTGCCGTCATGTAAGGACCAGTACCCACTGCACCATTCAGATCGTCATTAATCAGTAGCCCGGAACGAGCGTAGCCATGAAACTCAAAGCTTGAGGCTTTCTCATTTGCTTCTGTGGATGCTTTTTCTGTCTGCTCAAGTCTCTGTTCTAATTCATTAATTCGCTTTTCAAGAGCGTCAACATCTGTTGCTGCGAATACAGGTGCAGTAACCAGTCCAAGCGCTACTGCCATCGTCAAAGTGTGTAGTTTCATTTCCATAGTCTCACGTAAATTTATACTTAGGCATGCTGCAAACGTTCCCAAGAAAAATCGCAAACTTATGGTGACTTTAAATGTCCATCTAAAGCCTGAATTTGAGAGCGCTCAGACTCAGAGCGTCTCTACTACTTGTATCAATGAGGGCGATAATATATAAACTTTTCGGGAACGTTACCGTTAAGAGACAATTTTGTTACTTCTATCACGTTCAATTGTGTTACTTACAGAAAAATCATTAACCAGCGCACATTTGAATAGTAATGAGAAAGAGGCATTGAAAGCCTTATTAACAGGTGGCATTGTGGCAAAGACGTTGGCTCAACGTCTTTTATAGATTGTCTTGTGGTTAGAGCGCACAAAAACTTCATAGAATCAGTGAGAGAATTTGGCTCCATGCATTTTAATATCTACAAAACTCATTTTTTGAACATAAATGAGTTTTGTAAAATCTAATAATCTTGCTCATGGTCACTTCGGCTTCGAAAAGCCACT